>MHJU01000019.1:44130-64200 GCA_001818155.1 Candidatus Jacksonbacteria bacterium RIFCSPLOWO2_02_FULL_44_20
ATTGGGCCGGTTTAATGGAAAGCCCGCCGGAATCAAAAGTAATGCCTTTGCCGACAATCGCCAATTTTCGTCCGTCTTTTTTTTCTTTTGGACGGTAAACCAGATGAATAAGGTACGGTTCGTGGGCTGACCCTTGCGACACTGCGAGAATTCCGCCAAATTTCTGGGCTTTAAGTTCTTTTTTACCAAGCACTGTTAGCGCAATCTCCGGGCACTCATCCGAAAGCGACTTTGCGCATGCAACAAGATCCGATGGGCGCATCGCTTCCGCCGGTTCGTTCACCAAATCCCGCGCAAGAGTTACGCCTCCGCATATCATTTCCGCGCGCCTGACGCCGGCAATTAATTCTTTATTTTTTCCTATTATAATCACCTCTTTGATTGCGGTTTTCTTTTCATCCTCGGTTTGATTTTTATATTTAACAAACTGGTATCTTCCAAGAATTATTCCCTCTGCGATTGCTGACCCGATTTTTCGGCTACCCAAAATTTTTGTAAGTTCGCGCGGAATGATAAGCGCGATTTTTTCTCCGTGATGCGTTGTAGAGGTTTCTGCGATCTGCGAGGCGACTTCGCGAACGCGTTCGGCAAGAATGTTTTGTTCAGTTTCTTTTTTACCTAAACCTGCGAAAACGGACAAGAACGACGGAATCTTACGATGGGTATGCATTAGCAAGGCTGTTCTTTCTTTGCCTGTAAAACGCGATTGTTCTTTAAATGCGACTACCTCTTTTGCAAGCGCGCTTCCGATCGCTCGCGATTCATCTTCTGTAGAAGTTTTACCCTCAAATAAAAAAACACCTAGCACGTCTGCTTTGATAGATGTTGGTGTTTGCGAAGAAAAACTGAATTTCATTTCGGATAAATTTGATTTCCCGCCTCGTCGTATACTAAAATGGCGTTCACCGGGCACGATTGCGCGGCTTCAAGGAGAGTTTTAGCGTCCACGACCTGCCAGTTTGGAAGCACGTCCGCCTTGCCTTCGGAGTTCAGTTGAAACGCGTCCGGCGCGATTGTTGTGCACGGCGCCGCTCCGATGCAAAGATTCGGATCAACGACGATTTTTGAAATTTTTAGTGCGTCAGGCATAGTTCAAAATGGCAACGTATAATTCACGGCCCGGGTGGCTTTTCTATCCCACGTGGAAACATCAAGCGGCATTTCTTTAATTTCGGTTATCTCTTTATATTTCAATTTTTTATTTGCGAGCGCGTATTCGTACAAATCTTTTGTTACGAGAACATCCTGCCTGCAATAAGTTTCAAGCGAAACAAAATCACCGTTTTTATACCACTCAATCGCTTTAAGACCTGTTCCTGTTTTTTTCGTTCCAAGCGTTGCCTGCGCCATGTCGTCCAAGCGCACGCGAAACCCGGCAGTTTTATAAAATTCCTCGAGCAAATCAAGGTGCGGAAAAACGGAAAGATCGCCCGGATAGTACGCGCTCAACACTTTGTTGTCAAAATTTTTATGATTGAAACCGATAATAAGATCAGCGGATTCAAGGAGCGGAAAAAAACGATTTAGCTCATGCTCCCGAAATGACTTATATGTTCGATCGGCATAATCGTAGGCAACGACGATGGATATTCCGAGTTTCTCGGGCCGACGGCCCGGAACTTCGTCAAACGCTTTCTGTGTTTCAACGTCAAAAACAATTTTGTTTGCCATTACGAGCACTATAGAAAATTTTACGTGGCGCGTCAATATGCATTATACTTATATTTATGGCAACCCTTATCATTCCATCCGCAGAATACGAAAAAAGTTACCGCGAGGCTTTTGCGGAAACTCAAAATGAAGATCGGCTAGATTTTAACGGCACGGAATCGTTTGAGGAGTTTGTTTCGCGGCTTGTTGGTTATAAAGATGGGCGAAATCTTCCGAATGGTTTTGTGCCCGAGTCCGTATTTTGGCTCGTTGATGAGGGTGAATTCATTGGACGGGTATCCATCCGACATAAACTCACAGAACATTTGCGCGAAATCGGCGGACATATCGGGTACAAAATCAGGCCGTCAAAACGACGGCGCGGATACGGCACCCTTAT
Organism: Candidatus Jacksonbacteria bacterium RIFCSPLOWO2_02_FULL_44_20; assembly: GCA_001818155.1. Classification (GTDB taxonomy): domain Bacteria; phylum Patescibacteriota; class Patescibacteriia; order UBA9629; family UBA9629; genus UBA9645. Next base: position 46,181 of record MHJU01000019.1, read on the forward strand.
CTTGTCTCTTGCGCTAAAAGAGGCGCGGGCGCTTGGTTTGAAGCGGGTTCTAATCACATGCGATGAAACCAATATCGCGTCGCGGAAAGTCATTGGACGTAACGGAGGCGCGCTGGAAGATAAAACTTTTATTGGAAACAGCAAGCCGAATAAATTGCGGTTTTGGATAGGGCTTTGAATTTTAGGACATCTCCTCATGGAGCATATGAATCCCCTCATCCTCGCCTCACAATCCCGCAGACGGGATGTATCATAGGTACGCACAAGAGATTATTGCGAAAGAACGTAAAAAGGAGAATTACGGGTATAGAAAAAAATGAGCCGTCTGGAACGTATGATGAAAAAGAATGGCAAACACTGCAAAAGACAGGCGGTATGAGTCGGCTTGAATCCATAGTTGCTCAAGGGTATGAAATTGGAGTGCCCAAAGGTGAGTTGGATCGGTTTGCCGAAATCATCCTAACCGAAGAGATACATAAAGGGAATTATGATGTTGTATATTATTTTCGAAAGACGATGAGGATAGGTACCGAAAAAGACGTAAGAACGGTTGGCGCACAAGCATACGAATCTTTTCTTGAAAGAAGAAAGTTTGCATCTGCCATGAGCATTGCAGAAGACCTGTATGGGAGAAATAGTAACGAGTGGAGCCGCGCGCATTCGGCCTACGAAACTGTACCGACAAAAAAAGAGAAGCGACACGGGGCAAAGAGTCATGTTTCTCTTCCCCAAAAGGCAACATTCTTTGATTTATTTATTGCTATTGAAGATACTGGAGAGATAGTAGATGATCATTTGATGGATGGTTTGAGGAGTGGGTTTGATACCGAGACTGCGGAAGCAGTTTTTGAGCTTAGAGAGAAGCGGCAAAGTGAAACAGCAACCATAGGGGTGCTTGAATTTTTTGAAAAGCGTGGCTATTCAGAAGAGGACGTAACTACCTTTTTGCCAATTACGTTTAAGCGAGAACGCAAGAAAAAATAGGAGTATACATAGTTCATAGACATGTAGGTCATTTTGCGCTAGTTTGTGGCTAAGAGTTGTTTCATTATATTGATTTTCAAGGACGTTTTATGCTAGACTCATACCGAACATGCGATAAGCGAGGTTTATTATGCGCATAACGATTTGCGGAAGTTTAGACTTCACGAACAAGATAAAAGAGACGGCTGATATTCTTGAAAAACAGGGGGATACAGTTGTGATACCGCATGGTTCACGGCTGATTTTAAGCGGAAAGACTGCTTTGGAGCAGATTAGGGCGGAAGGCGCGAAACACAAGAGGTCGGCAGATGTGATTCGTTATTACTATAGCGAGATTCAAAAATCAGATGCGGTGCTGGTGATGAATTACGAGAAGAAAGGGATCCAGAACTATATCGGGGGCAACACTTTTTTAGAGATTGGCTTTGCGCATGTTCTTGGTAAAAAGATTTTTTTGCTGAATCCTATCCCCGAGATCGAGTTTTATAAGGTAGAGATAGAAGCGATGAATCCAGTGATCCTCCACGGGGATTTGGCAAAGATACAATAATACTCTGGTGGTAGTAGCTCAATTGGCAGAGCATCGGGTTGTGGTCCCGACGGTTGTGGGTTCAAGTCCCATCTACCACCCCATGAAATTTAGTAATTCCTTACTACTGATCTTCTCCAATTGGCTTGAATTAAGGTGAAATTTTTTTTGAATAAAGTAGATGCATTGAGGAAACCGGTCAAGAGTTTTGGTTATCTTTCGGATGCGGTGGCGGTATCTCCGCAAAGCGGCATCAACATCGCTAATGTTTTCTATGTAGAGGTTTGCCAAATCTTTCTGTTTTTCTGCAGACCAAAGATATTCTACATGGTTTAATTCTGGGGCGTATGGGGGAAGCCATTTTATAAGTTCGTATAATATGCAACAAAAGGTCGATATTATGCATTCAATTCGCATAGAAACGAGTTAGGCGAAATAATGAAAAGCCTTAAAATTCCCTTCGTGAATTTTTATTCGCAATTTTATTTTTAAACTCAAAAAATTATGGACAAAAAATGTGTAATCGTGCTCGATCAAGATCTCCCCGTCTGGCTATTAGCTAACTCAAGTGCTGTTCTTGCTCTAACGCTAGGCAAAACAGTTGATGGGATTTTAGGCCATGATATTCAAGATGGATCAGGAGAAACACACAGAGGCATCACTAATACTGTTTTACCTATTCTGAAAACGGAAAAAACAAATTTAACTACGATTCGAGAAAGAGCTAATAGCCTCGATGGGGTAATCGTTGTAGACTTCAGCGACGTTGCCCAAAGAACAAAAATCTATGAGGACTATGCCGCACAATTACAGGCAACAAAATCAGAAGATTTGCGGTATCTCGGCATTGCGCTTTACGGAGATAAGCAAGCGATCAACAGCTTAACAGGAAGCTTGGCACTTTTACGTTAAAAATAAAATTTGATTTTTCCCTGCGGTCTTGCCGCAGGGTTATTCATTCAAAATAATCAAAGAAATAGTGAGTAGCAGGGTGGGGTAAGTTTATGTGTTAGCGTATGCCCTTAAATCGGGTATGTGAATATACCCCATTTGTCTCTCAAAAATAGTTTTAACATCCTTAACAACGCCACCTCATACAGCGACTTGCCCGAGGCTAACCCCTCGGATTTTGTTTTATTTAAAAGTTCACCTTTCAAGCACGCAGAGCGATTCAATGTGAGGAGTACGAGGGAAAAAATTATAAAGCTCATTAAAGGTAAGACGATATGACGGCGACAATAAAGCTATATCCCGCGCTTGAGTTGCAATGTTGCAGGATAGATAGATAATGCGCTTTGGGAGAACCGCGAGCAGTTGCCTGATTAAGTTTTTATTCAGCCCGGCGCGTGGCGGGTTTACGATAATCACGCTATGCCCGCGAATTTCATTTAATGCGCGTTCGGCAGAGTTTGAAACCACACGGAACGAATCCAAATGATTAACGGTTATATTGCGCGCCGCCATTTCCGCAGATTCTTGATCGCTTTCAATAAGAACCGCGCTCTTCACAATGTCCCCAAGCGCGATCGCGATTGATCCAACTCCGCTATAATAATCAACAATTTCTTCGCTTATAACATACGGCTCAAGCGCGATCAGCGAGCGTTCAAAAATCGGCACATTCACTTGAAAAAAATTAAGCGCGCTGTATGAAACAGCTTTGCCGCGCACGTTTTCAGTTAATACAATGTTTCCTTGTTTAAACAATAGTTCGTCAGTAGTGGGCGACGGAATTTCGGAACTGGAATAATACACTGCAAATCCGGAAAGCGCTTGAATTTCTATAGAAATTTTTCCTGAAGAAAACTGCTCTTTAATTTCACGCTGTTTTACAAAAATGCTTGCAGAAACACAGCTATTTCTAGCGCATCTTAGAACAACTGACTTTAGATCATTACATGTGAGCGATGCTTTTCTAAATGCGGTGAGTAACGCTTCGGCCGTTTTATTGATTACCTCTTCTGCAAGTGCGCACGGTTCAATTTTATTTTTCCGCTTTGTGCCGCGATCAAAAAATGCGAGCTCCAAACCATCATTTTCATCTTCCCAAAAACCGTACTCCATTTTATTGCGATAGTGAAAAGCGCGGTTATCTGAAACAACATCCAGTCGCAAAAGATTTTGGCGTGCGAGCCGTTCAAACTGCTCTCCTGCGATCAGCCCTTTAGAGCGATTTTCCTCTTGAAAATCAAGAATCTGCCACGGACTGCATGATAAAAAATGCGGTTCAGAAGGAGCAATGCGATATGTGGACTGTTCACAAATTTTTGTTGCTATAGCTTCAATAAAATTACGTTTGGTTTTTATAGGAACAATGGAAACAAGTTCACAAGGGAGCGCATTCCACGTAAAGATTGGTTTTCCGCCATAGTATCCTAACCCCTGTCCGCCAAACACAAATTTTTCAATACGAATTTCGTCCATAATTCTACTATAATCGCTTCGCGAACGCTCGTCAAACTATTGCAATCCTAAACAATCGTGCTACGATACATGTTGAAAAATTAAAAAACACTCCGTACTTATGGAATGTTTTTTAATCTCCCCCGCACTGACTTTTGTTTGTTCTTTAAACCAGCAAAAGTTAGTGCGGGGGAAGAGATGATACTGCCCACAAATCTCTTTTGCACTGTAGTAATCTACAGCGCTGCGACCGGACTTACTTTGTAAAAGCGCTTTTCTCGTTAGAGAAGAATACTTGTGAAAGAAGTCCAGCCCCAGCCTGTAGACAAGAGAATTATCCAAAGGCAGACCCAAGACGAATCCTAGGAAACCTCTGCCCCGCACTGACTTTTGTTTGTTCTCTAAACCAGCAAAAGTTAGTGCGGATTCTTTCTACGTTACCGAAGAAAGAAGATAATCCCCATGCTTGTCGTGTCTACAGAGGTATATGCGCCTCTCATTTTTTAGTCGCCGCATACCTCTAAAGACCAATTTTAAGAACTAGCTATGGTAACACACAATCAAAAGCATGTCAAGAATTGGGTGGAGAATCGACCTTTTGATCTGAACCTCCGCCCGAAAACTCTCACAGAGTTTATTGGTCAAAATGGGATCAAAAAAAATCTTGATATTGCGATTACCGCGGCGAAAATGCGGCAGGAGTCGCTTGAGCACGTGCTTTTTTATGGGCCGCCCGGGCTTGGAAAAACAACTCTAGCTCACATCATAGCGCACGAAACCGCGCATCATATCCACGCAACAAGCGGACCCGCGATTGAACGCGCAGGAGATCTCGCGGCGATCCTTACCAATCTATCGCCAGGCGATATTTTTTTTGTAGATGAAATCCACCGGCTTCCGAAAATCGTTGAGGAAATTTTGTATCCAGCGATGGAGGATTTCAATATTGATATTATCATCGGAAAAGGCCCGTCTGCGCGCACGCTGAAACTTGACGTGCCGCGATTCACATTGATCGGAGCGACAACACGGCTTTCTCTCCTTTCATCTCCGTTTAGAGATCGTTTCGGAATGATTCATCGGCTTAATTTCTATCGCGACGAGGAGATTGAGGAAATCATCAAACGTTCCGCGCAAATTCTTGCGATTGCGCTTGATGCAGACGCGGCTCGCGAACTTGCCCACCGCGCGCGAAAAACACCGCGGATTGCGAACCGGCTTTTGAAACGTTCCAGAGATTTTGCACAAGTCAGCGGGGATAAAAAAATCGTCCTCAAAGCGGCGGAGGCCGCGCTCAAATTATTGAATATTGACGCAATGGGGCTTGATGAGCTTGACCGCAAAATTTTAACAACAATCATTGATACTTTTCAAGGTGGCCCTGCCGGACTAAACGCAATCGCCGCGGCGATCTCTGAAGAAGAGGCGACGATTGAGGAAATCTATGAGCCGTTTTTGCTACAAATCGGTTTTCTCGCGCGGACGGCTCGCGGACGGCTTGCGACTTCTGCCGCGTATGCGCATTTGGGATATGCCGATACAAAACAACGATTATTGTAAAAGACGATTATTCACTATAATGGCTCTCAATAAGCCGATGCACCTTTGTTTCAGAACGCATCACAATGGAGTGTGTGACGATTTCGTTCTCGCCAAATGAGACGCCGCGTAAAATCGGGCTTGGAGAAACTCCGGTTGCGACAAAGAGAGCGTCGCCTGCGACAAGCTCATTTAAGGTATAAATTTTATCAAGCGACATGCCGCGCGCGAGCGCCTGCGCCTTAAAAATTTCTGCGTGCGGTTTTAGCACTGCCTGCATGTCCCCGCCCAGACATTTGATGCCGGCGGCTGTAATCACTGCCTCCGGAGCGCCTCCGATTCCAGCCATCATATCAATATCCCAATGCGCAATTGCCGGCGCTAAACCATGCGCGACTGTGCCGTGATCAAAAAGCACAACACGGCACCCAATCCGGCGCGCTTCGTCAATGTAAAGTTGATTGCGATCGCGCAAAAGTATCGCAACTGTGAACTCGGATAATTTTTTGTTGCACGCGCCAGCTACACGCCTGATATTTTCTTCCAATGGATCCAAAATATTGATTTTTCCGCGCCCGGATTTGCCGACACTCAACTGATCCATATATGTGCCGGGAGGGTTGAAGAGCGTGCCCTTTGGACCAAATGCAATAACCGAAATTGCGCCCGGCCTTCCCTCCGCAGTGAGTGTCGTGCCTTCAAGCGGGTCAACAGCGATGTCAAATTCCGGCGCTCCGTTTTCTGGAATACCAAGTTGTTCGCCGATATAGAGCATAGGCGCATGGTCTTTTTCACCCTCTCCGATCACGACTGTTCCGCGAAACGATATGCTGTTAAATCCGTTCCGCATTGCCGTTACAGCCGCGTGATCAGCGGCTTTTTTGTCCCCGCGCCCGAGCCATTTTGAAGCGGCGATTGCGGCAGATTCGGTAACGCGGACGAATTCCAATGCGAGATTGCGGTCCATAATGGTTTTAATTTATAAATTCTGCGCTATAGTCAACTTCGTATTTGCTTCTTTTAACCTCCCGCGTTCTTTTTCGACAACCTGCGGCGGCGCTTTTGCTAAAAATTGTTTATTTTTAAGCCGCGCTTCAAGGGAGGCAATGTAAGATTTGAGTTCTTTTTTTTCTGTTTCTGATAAAGTTGGCTGTTTTTTCATCTCGCGAGCTTTGATAAATTCCAAAGCCCGCGCTTTTGAAACGGTAATATCTAATTTCTCTACCCATGGCTGTACTATCAATAATTCGTAATTCGTAATTCCTAATTCATAATTCATAATTTTCCAAATCTCTTCCGTCACAAACGGCACAAATGGATGCAACATAATTAAACACCTTTCTAAAACATATTCCAAAATTTCTTGCTGATGCTCCCGCTTCTCTCGCTTTGTCTCTTCTATATATATGTCTGCAAACTTATGCCACATAAACTCATAAATATCCTCGCCTGCCGCTGAAAACCTAAATTTTTCCAAATTTTTATTCACCCGTTTCACCAACTCTCCAAGCTCCCATAAAATCCAGTGGTCAGCAAGTGTGAAATTTTTCATTTTGATGTTCTTGATTCTTGCTTCTTGCTTCTTGCTTCTTGATAAAACAAACCGCGCGATATTCCACACCTTATTCACAAAATTTCTGTATCCGGCAATTTTTTCTTCATACAATCGTATATCGTTTCCCGGGGCCGTGCCGATCACAAGCGATAATCGCACCGCGTCCGCGCCGAATTTTTTGATCATGTCCAAGGGATCAATGCCGTTCCCAAGCGACTTTGACATTTTACGCCCAAGTTTATCGCGCACGAGTCCATGAAGATACACGGTTCTAAACGGCACTTGCCCGAGCGCATAAGTGCTCATCAAAATCATCCTAGCGACCCAGAAAAAGAGAATATCGTAACTGGTTTCCATCACACTTGTTGGATGAAACTGTTTGAGATCTCTCGTCTTTTCCGGCCAGCCGAGCGTTGAAAAAGTCCAAAGTCCGGAAGAAAACCATGTGTCCAACGTGTCCGGGTCTTGTTTGAGATTTTTTGATCCGCAGTGCGGGCATGCAAGCGGAGTATCAATTGAAACGATTGGATTCTTACAAGCAAGCAAACACTTATTATCACCAATGCAATACCACACCGGTATTCTATGCCCAAACCAAATTTGGCGCGAAATGCACCAATCCCGCAAATTTTCCATCCAGTGAAAATATGTTTTATTAAAACGATCGGGAATAATTTTAATTGCTCCCTTTTTAACCACCGCAATTCCCATTTCTTTTAGTGATGCCCTACTTTTACCGACGACTTTTCGTAATTCGTAATTCGTAATTCGTAATTCATGATTCACGTCAATAAACCACTGGCGCGACACAAGCGGCTCAATGGGCGTACCGCACCGATAGCACACCGAGAGATTGTGCTCGTAGTTCTCGTCAATGCGTTCCACCAAACCTTTTACGAGCATTTTTGCCACGATCTTTTCGCGCGCTTTGTGCGCGTTCATTCCTGCAAATTCCCCTGCCGCATCAGTCAAATTCCCTTTCTCGTCAATGATCTGAATAATCGGGAGATGATATTTTTGCGCCAAATAAAAATCAATGAAACTGTGCGCGGGAGTGAGTGTCATTGCCCCGCTCCCGACTTCCATATCAACGGTACTGTCAGCAATTACGCGCGCTTCAACTTTGCCATCAATCCATGGAACCGCAAAAGTTTTTCCGACCAACTTTGCGTACCGCTTGTCTTTTGGATGCACGATGATTGTTTTATCCAAAAATTTTGTTTCGGGCCGTGCGGTGCCGATCACAACCGGCCCATAGCGGAAATAGTAAAATTTCCCTTTGGTCGGTTTATACTCAACCTCGTCGTCTGCAAGCGTGGACGCGCATCTCGGACACCAATTTACGATACGATCCCCACGATAGATCAAACCGTCGCGGTACATCCGCACAAAAACTTCCTGCACCGCGCGCGTCAACCCCTCATCTAATGTATAGCGCTCGCGCGACCAATCGCACGAGGCGCCCATTTTCCGCATCTGGCGGCGTATTGTGCCTTGCGATTCTTTTACAAATGACTCAACGTAAGCCAAAAACGCGGCGCGAGTAAAATCATGTCGCGTCTTGCCGTCTTTTTCAAAAATTATTTTTTCAACCTTATTTTGTGTTGCAATAGACGCGTGATCGGTCCCTGGAAGCCACAGCGATGCCTTCCCTTTCATGCGATTATATCGCGTCATTAAATCTTGCAAAGTCAACCCCATCGCATGACCGATATGCAACGCCCCCGTGGCGTTCGGCGGCGGCATGGAGATGCAGAAGGTTTTCGGAGGACCGGCCTTTGGCTGAAAAAAGCCCGACGCTTCCCACGCCGCGTAAATTTCGTCTTCTTTTAGAGCTGAATAGGCTTTAGGAAAAATCATATCATATATTAAAACATGCGGTCTTTTCCTACAATCACCGAAACATGATGCGGGAGCACGGTGATATCAATCGGAGGCTTGATCACTTTATCATTATCAAGCACGAGCCGCACGTCGCGCTCCAAAGTATCCGCTTCAATCCGGAGTGTTGTAAACGGAAGAATGGTAAATTCGCGCTTCTCATCCGCATTCTGAAAAAGCCACCGATCAATGAGAGAATTTTTTCCACGCTCTTTCACAACGAGCTCAAGCTTTCCGTCGCGAGGCACAAAAAAAGAAGCAGGGTAAGGCGCTTCTCGTTCAAGCTCATGCGGAAGGAAATTACACACAAATATCTCCGCATCGTCTGAAAGGAGCGTAAGCGCGTATTCGCGCAAAGGAGATACAATTTTTACATGAGGCGACATGGAGCGGAGATAAAACGCAAAATAATTACTTCCAGCCTTTCCTATATCAATTGATTCCCGCACGCGTTTTGAAAGAACCTCGCATGCGGCGACTCCTTCCGGGATGCCGAGATAACGAGCAACAGCGGTATTCGCTCCGATCGGTATAACGCCGAGGGCAACATCTAACTCGGCAATTGCGCTGATCGCGCGCGTTACTGTTTTATCGTCGCCGAGAATAACAACAGTATCTGCCCCGCGTTTTACAGCGTCAGTGATAAGCTCCTTCATGTCGTTTAAAATTGTCAAACGGCTTGTTCGCCCCTGAATACTCAAATCAATAAGCCGAGCGTCAATCTCCGCAAGAACTTTCGCATATTTTTTATCCTGCAAAAATGCGTCGTATAAGTAAAAATACATACGATTCTTAGAGAAGCTCGGTTGTATCTTGCATAACAGACGCCGCGTTCTGTTTTACGTCCGCGGGTTTTGGTTCTACTGTGGCGACCATTGAACACTTGCCGTTCATCTGCGCTCCTTGCTGAATTGCGATAGAGCCGGCAGTAATGTCCCCGGTAATTTTTGCCGAGGATAAAAGTGATAGATGCTGGGCAATGATTATGTTTCCATGCACATTCCCTGCGATGATCGCCTCGCGCGCCGTAATATCGCCCTCAATCTGCGCACTTGTCTCTATCCGTACGTTCTCACTGGTTTCCAGTTTGCCGATAAGAACTCCGGATACCATCACATTGCCCTTGCTTTGAAACTCCCCTTCCAGTTTCACTGATGGCCCGATGATTGTCTCAACATCATCAAATTGGATATCCCCCCCCTGTTTAGCGATTTTTTTAAACATACAATCCATTTATATATCTTTGAAAAACCCTTCTTTAATTCTTCAAAGGTAAGTTAATTACCATATTTTAGTGAATTTAGAGCAACTTGTCAAAGGGTTCTTAGCTCTGCTATACTTGAACTCAAATATATGAAAAAGGACTTTTTATTATCTCTTATATATCTTTCTGTTCTTGTTCTCATTCTCGTTGGATTGAAGACTAGCGACGAGAAGACGCATACTGTAACCGCGCTTGCGCATACAATTTACACCGGGTTGGTGCGATAAATGAGGTACTCATGCTCCCGTAGTTCAACAGGACAGAACAGCCCTCTCCTAAGGGGCTAATCGCCGTTCAAGTCGGCGCGGGGGCACCATAGAAATTCAACATTTTTTTAATGCTTTCTATTTCCGATCGCTCATTTTTTTACACATATCTTGCGCACACAATTAAAAGCGGACTTCATCCTAAAGACGCGCTCGCGGCATATCTAAGCGATGTTTCACTCCCGCGAAAGCGCGACGAAGAGCTCAAACGCGCTCTTTTTTTATTTACAAAAAAATCATCGCTTGGGAGCGCTCTTTCGGAAGCCCGCGTCGTTCATCCGCATGAGGCGCGACTTCTCATTTTTGCAAAACAAAAATCCTTGCCGTATCAGACGATATTGTCTGCGCTAGGCGATCATCTTCAAAAGCGCGCGCTTATTGCGAAGAAAACTCGGTCGCTTTTCCTCTATCCAGCAATTCTTATTTCTGAATTTGTTATTGTTTCCGCAGTTCTGCTCTTCTGGCTGATTCCGCAACTGGACTTCTTCTTTATTAAGCTGAACTCGAAAGAGCCGCAGATTGTGCGACTGCTTGCGAGCGCGGGAAAAATAATTAATGAACTTTTGACGATCAAAAATTTGCCGTTTGCAATAGTCGCTATCCCGGCGGCGTGGCTTATTTTTATTGTCATTGAACGACGTTTTAATTTTCGCCTGATCGTCTCCAAACCTATTCTACGCATCCCGCTTGCCGGGCAACTTTTACGACTTCTCGCGTCAGAAGAGATTTTCAGCATACTCGCTCTTGTAACAAAAACTTCCGCAAAGCCGGATCTCGGAAAAGCGTTTGAGCTTGCGGCAGAGTGCGTAAAAAATCCGCTCTATCAAAGAACACTTACCGATCTCGCGCGCGCGGCAAAAGAACAAACACCGCTCGCGCGCATTTTGAATCAACAAAAAAACCGGCTTATGTTTCCGGTTATCGCGCGGAGAATGCTTATTCTTGGCGAAAAACGAGGCGACACCGCTTCCGCGATTCACTCCGCGGCTCAAATTCTTTCAGAAGAACTTGACGCTGAAGTGCGCAGGTTCACATCTCTTCTTGAACCGATCCTTGTGATTTCCATTTCCATTGCTGTCGGCGGCATTGGATTTATGATTCAACAGATGTTTTCGGCTTTACAAACCGCGGCGATTGGCGGGTGACCTAGCTTCTCTCCTCCGGTTTTTGCAAGAAGCGATGAAGCAAATGTATATATGATTGCGCGTCTTGCCTCGTGTCGTTCTTTTGCAAAAGAGATAAGGCGCGTGAGAAGTTCACTGAACGGAACCCCGCTTTTTTCCCAGAGATGATGATAGAGCGTGCCCGGAAGCGGATTGATTTCGTTTGCGAACCATTCACGCGTTTTTTTGTTGTACAGGAAATCAACGCGCGCGATGCCGGAGCATCCTAGTTCTTGATAAATTTTTATGGCAGAGTTCATTATTGAGCGCGTTGTATCTTCATCAAGCCGCGCCGGAATAACGATGTTTTGAGCCGCTTTTCCAAGTTGCGTCCCGCCTTTTTTAAGATACTTTTCCTCGTAGTCAAAGAGATCGCTATCAAAAACGGACTCTTGGAGAAGAGACGCGGCGGGGTTTTCGTTTCCGATAATGCAACACGTTACGTCCATGAGGTTTTCCACACTCTCTTCAACGAGCGTCTTTGTATCGTAGCGGAGAGAAACTTCAATTGCCAGTCCGAGATCATTTTCATCTTTGACTTTTTTAATGCCTATTGATGAGCCGAGCCGCGCGGGTTTTACAAACACAGGCCACGGCAGTTCCATGATTTGTTTGTGAATATTATTTTTTTTCTCGCGCCACTCATCGCTCGTAAACGATATGAATTTAGTTGTCGGGATTCCGAGCGCTTGATAAAAATGTTTGGTCAGCACTTTGTCCATCGCGATTGCGGAAGATGAAACATCGCATCCGACGTAGGGAACGTCAAACATTTCAAACAAACCCTGAATTGCGCCGTCTTCCCCATACGAGCCGTGAAGCGCCGGAAAAGCTATGTCAATCGCGATTGATTTTCCAAACATCCGTTTTTGGCGTAAGACGAGCTTGCCGCGCGATTGTTGCAAATCAAGATAATATCGCTCAAAGCCACTTGTGGCAATGTCCTGTTTTTGGCTGGTAAAATATGAAAGCGACGCAAGCGCGTCCGCGATATACCACTCTCCCTCTTTCCCGATATACACCGGCACAACCGGAAATCCAAGGCCTTTTAAGCCGGAGATTATAAACTCGCCTGTTATGATAGACACATCATGTTCCGGCGAGCGACTGCCGAAAAATACGCCGATGGTTTGCATATTAAACATAATTATCCCCCCAATCATTTTGAAACAAAACGACGTCGTTTGCGCGCAGGAGCGATGAAAGCGCCTCGTGCGCCTCGGGTGCGGTTTTGTACCAGCGCACGTTCTCTTTTGGAAATCCGTTCTCTACAAGCCCTTCAGCGATAAAAGGCGCCGCGCTTGTTTGAATCAATATAACAAGATCGGCGACTTTGCTCAACTCTTTTCCGATTTCGCGATGCGCTTGCCGCGTTTTTTCTCCCATCTCAACAAGCCCTGGTGTGATATACACTTTGCGCCGCCCGGAAAATTGCGCAAGCGCGTTAATCGCCTCGCGCGCTCCGGCAGGGTTTCCGTTGTAACTGTCGTCAATAACTAAAATACCGCGTTCGCCTTTAATCAATTGCAGGCGATGCGGTATTGGTTGCAGTTCTTTGACGCCATTTGCAAGTTCATCATTACTCATTCCGAGCCGTATCCCGATCGTCCACGCGGCGGATATGTCGCCGATTATGTATTTGCCAAGAAACGGCACAGTAAACTTTTCAAGCGGCCGTTCTCCTTCAAAAAGAGTGAAAGTAACGCCGCTTCCGTTTTCATTAAACAAAACATTTTCTCCGCGATACGGCGATAACGGAAAGTAAGAGGAACTGTAAAAAAATGTTTCACGCCCGTTTGTGTAATTTTTATAGTGATTTTGTATGAGTTTATCATCAGCATTCAAAACAATTATTCCGTCGCGCTTTGTGTTTTCCGCGATTTCAAAAATCGTGGCAATCGCGTTTTCCATATTTTTCAGACGCTCCAGATGCGCTTCATTGATGCCGGTTATGACGCTTATAGATGGAGGCGCGATTGAACACAAGTACGCAATGTCTCCTTTGTAATGTTCGCCCATTTCAACAATGAAAATGTTTGTTTGCGCTGTGATTTTTTTTAAGACGAGCCGCGCAACGCCGAGAGGAGTGTTTACGCTATCAGGCGTTTTTACAACAGTAAATTTTTGTCCGAGCATTGTCGCGATCACTTCTTTCATTGTTGTTTTGCCGTAACTTCCGGCAATGCCGACTATTGTGAGATGTTTTAGAGAGGCGATTCGTTTGCGCGCGCGGGCAATAATAAAGGATTTTGTGATGTGGTCAAAGGGAATAAGCAACGCCAAAACGAGAGTATAAAAGAGTGGATATAACAACATGAGGAATAAGAGGCGCGCTACAAACCACATTACTCCAAGTGGGGGAGGATATGGCGTGGCGAAGAAAAGCACTGTGTAGACTAAATAAAGAGTGAGAAAAAAATGAAGAAGAGTTGCTCCAGCAAAGAGAAATTTCGCTTTCGCTGTCCAGACCAGTTTTTTTCGCAGAGGTTCTTTCGGATGGAATAATCCTTTTTTAGAAATCAACCGCCAATAACGGACAAGCTCATAGTTTTCAAGCTGGAGTAGATACAGATGGTAGGTTATGAAATGGAAAAAAAACATATTTTTTAAATAAATCGTTCTACTGCTTCAATCCACTCATCTTGCTTATCCAAAAAACTGTAATGCCCTGCGCCTTTAAGAACGACGAGCGCAGAGTTTTGGATAAGGTGTTCAAAAATATAAGCGTCTTTAAGCGGCGTCGCGCGATCCTTATCTCCCCATATAATAAGCGTTTTCTGCGTAATTTTTGGAAGAATTAGAGCAAGGTCTTCATTAACAATAAGACGAAAAGTTTCAGTAAGTTTCGGTGTTGCGGTATAGTCCTCGGCGCCGATGAGAATATAAAGTTTTTTTCGGAACGGTTGCATATAACGCGATCTAAAAAATGGTTTGACGCATTTGGCAATAAAGCCGACCGCGCGTTTTTTTGCCGTCATCTTTCGTATGCCAGAGCTTGAAACAAGAATGAGCTTTTGAATAATCTTCGGATGTGTTGCCGCAAGTTTTATTGCAACGCTCCCGCCAAACGAGTGCCCGACAAGAATAATTTTTTTGAGTTTTAACGTTTGAATAAATTTGAAAACACTGCGCGCGTAATCATCAAGCGAGTACGGATTTTTTGGAGTTTCAGATGCCCCGAATCCGGAAAGATCAAGCGCGTACATATGGTATCCGCAATGAGCGAGTTTTTCACATACGCCCCGCCATACCGCTCCCTCGGACCCCCAGCCGTGGAGAAACAGCAGTGTCGGCGCTTCGCTTTTGCAGGACGGCGCTTGTGCGCGATAGTAGCGGATCAGGAGCTCGTTTAACACGATTTCGTTTGATTCAAACATGGCGGTATAATAGATGAAACGCATGAATTTCGCAAACATAAGTCGTTCTACTTTCACTTGACAGTCTGCGCGCTTCCGCTATACTTGGGCGAGGAGTATTATATGAGAAAAATACTGCGAGAATACATAAGCGCGAGCGGTTGAGAGAAAGGGCGATTTTTGCACTTCAAGACCGCTTGTAAATTTGTAAGCGGTTTTTTGTTCTTTGAAAATTGCATACGAGTAAATCAATATAACCGAGGATTCTTGCGATATGCGTTAAACGCATCATTATATTAAGGGTATATGGTGGATGCCTAGACTTGAAAAGCCGATGAAGGACGTAGCAGCCTGCGATAAGCTCCGGGGAGGCGGCAAGCAACCTTTGATCCGGAGATGTCCGAATGGGGAAACCCAATGTCGCTAAATAAGCGGTATTGTTCGTTCTTGTTGAACGAAAGTTAGACATGAACGAATGGGAACCTGGGGAATTGAAACATCTTAGTACCCGGAGGAAAATAAATCGAATGAGATTCCCTAAGTAGTGGCGAGCGAAAGGGGAAAATTTCGTTTCTTGCTTTTGTAAGAGACGGAACGCCCAAACCGTGTTGACATGACCATCTGGTGAAGCGCCGAGCAATCGGCGTGTAGCTATGTGAGAAACGGGTGCAAGCTCAATATGTCTGCGCGGGGTAATGAGAAAGTACTTTTTTTCTTCTTGCAGAGAAAGAATAAGGCAAATGCGTACTTGTGACTTCGGTGGGCATCATCATGCTTGATGGTACCTGCTCGTCATGCGTACTCCAATTACTAGCGGAATCCACTGGAAAGTGGAGCCATAGAACGTGATAGCCGCGTACGCGAAAGTAATCAAACCTTATTGTATTTTTCTCGAGTAACATAGGACCCGTGAAATCCTGTGTGAAGGTGTCCCGACTACGGGATAAGGCTAAATACTTTTCAAGATCGATAGTGAACAAGTACCGTGAGGGAAAGGTGAAAAGCACCCCGAAAGGGGAATGAAATAGTTTCTGAAACCATATACTTACAACAAGTCAGAGCCCGTCCAACCCGCAAGGGAGTGGGTGGGTGATGGCGTTCCTATTGAAGAATGAGCCAACGAGTTCTCTCAACCATGTACGGTTAAGCCCGATAGGGCGGAGCCATAGTGAAAGCGAGCGTTAAAAGCGCGCGTCCAGTCTTTATGACTGGACATATATGGTGAGAGAGACCCGAAACCGGGTGATCTAGCCATGGCCAGGGTGAGTCCAGAGTAAAATCTGGAGGAGGCCCGAACGCACCAGCCGTGCAACACTGGGCGATGAGCTGTGGCTAGCGGAGAAATTCCAATCGAACTCGGCAATAGCTGGTTCTCCCCGAAACAGTTTTAGGACTGGCTCCGTATCAGCCCCAAGGGGTAGAGCACTGGATGGAGAAGGGTGGCGCAAGCCTACCTTTTCTAATCAAACTCCGAATACTTGGGATCCGCTCTTGATCTAAAATCAAGAAGGTAACGGATACGGAAGTTAGAGCATGGGGGCTAAGCTCCATCGCTCAAAAGGGAAACAGCCCAGACCTTAATCTAAGGTCCCAAAGTGCGTGTTAAGTGTAAAAGGAAGTGAGGCGACGAAGACAACCAGGAGGTTGGCTTAGAAGCAGCCATCCTTTAAAGAAAGCGTAACAGCTCACTGGTCAAGTTTCTTTGCGCCGAAAATGTACCGGGGCTCAAACACGCCACCGAAGATAAGGATCATTCCGATTATATCGGAGTGGTGGTAGGGGAGCGTTCTTTATGCAGTGAAGCTTTGATGTGAATTAAGGTGGAGCGTAAAGAAGTGAGAATGTTGGCATGAGTAGCAGAAAACACGGTGAAAATCCGTGACACCGAAAGCCTAAGGTTTCCTGGGCCACGATGATCGTCCCAGGGTTAGGCGGCCCTAAGTGTGCCTCATTTTTGAGGCATGCGATGGACAGCAGGTTAATATTCCTGCTCTTCAGTACGTTTTCGTTTTACTGACGCATCATAAAGGTTTTGGCGTGTTTTGGTTATACACGTTTCCGGCGCAAGTCGGGACAAGGCAAAGCTCTCGGGCTCAAGCCAAGCAGAGTTTAAGTGGTGCCAAGAAAAGGTAAAACGAGTTAAGCGTGCTGGATCCGTACCGCAAACCGACACAGGTAGGCGGGATGAGAATTCTAAGGTGAACGAGACAACTCTGGTTTAGGAACTCGGCAAAACAACGGCCGTAACTTCGGGATAAGGCCTCCCCCCAAAGCTTGCAAGAGTGAAGGGGGGCGCAGTAAACGATCTCAGGCGACTGTTTACCAAAAACACAGGTCCCTGCTCAAACCGAAAGGTGAGGTATAGGGGCTGACCCCTGGCCAGTGTCCGAAGGTTAAGGGGATGGGTGATTTCCGACGCAAGTCGGGATGAGCCTTGAACTGAAGCCCGGATGAACGCCGGCGATAACTATAATCGTCCTAAGGTAGCGAAATTCCTTGTCGGGTAAGTTCCGACCCGCACGAATGGGGTAACGGTCTGAGAACTCTCTCAACCAGGGACTCGGCGAAATTTCATAAGTAGTGAAGATGCTACTTACCCGCGGCTAGACGAAAAGACCCCGTGAAGCTTTACTACAACCTGGTATTGAAGTACGGAATGCGCTGTTTAGCATAGGTGGGAGGCTTTGAGTCCGGATCGCCAGATTCGGAGGAGCCGACAGTGAAATACCACCCTGTGAGTTTTGTGCATCTAATCCTGATGTAAATCAGGAAACAGTATCAGGCGGGTAGTTTATCTGGGGCGGATGCCTCCAAAAAAGTAACGGAGGCGCTCAAAGGTTGGCTTAGCTCGGATGGAAATCGAGCTTTAACGCGCAAAGGCATAAGCCAGCTTTACTGCGAGAGGGACAACTCGAGCAGTCGCGAAAGCGGGACTTAGTGAACCGATGCGCCCATGTAGGAGGCGCAAAGATCAACGGATAAAAGTTACTCCGGGGATAACAGGCTGATCTCCTCCAAGAGTCCACATCGACGAGGAGGTTTGGCACCTCGATGTCGGCCCGTCGCATCCTGGGGGTGAA
>MHJU01000020.1 GCA_001818155.1 Candidatus Jacksonbacteria bacterium RIFCSPLOWO2_02_FULL_44_20
TGGTTGAAACCGTTGTATTTGTAGGTCGTTGTCTCTCCGTTACGACTTTCGCTGATGCGGCTACCGACGCCGTCGTAGGTGTAAACAGTGTCTCCGGCGCGAGTTGGAGCGTGAGGATTGCGCGGGTCTTTGTACTCATATTCTCCTACGCCTTCTTTGTAAAGTATCTTTCCTCCTGGCGAGAATCGGTAGGTTTCGGAGGCGGATGTGGTTGCTTTTGTGGTTTGCGAGGACAAGAAATCTTTGGAGGAGAATAAGAAGAAGAACCCGATGATGATGATGAGAAGGATGTGAAACGAGAGGGTGCTTGTGTATTTGATTTTGGTTTTATTCATCGGCAAAAACTGTCAAATAATTTATGCCGGCGCTTTCTCTTTCAGCGCCGTAGTTGTCCGCCGTGAAGAGAGATTCTGTCGCTCTAAACGCAAACGAAAACCAAGCGCAGAGAGTATTGAAATCGTGGTATCTAACCTTGGCGTATGTTTACTCGCAAGTATATCGTATAAATGTTCACGGCTCACATCTGTTCTCTTTGCGAGTTTCCCGATCCCGCCTTGCGCCTCCGCCAAATCGCGCATGGCGAGTAATAAGGCATCAGTGTTCCTGTCTTTCTCGTACGCCTCCAGCGCAACTTCCAAATACGCCCGCGCTTCATCTGGGTCCCGAAGCGCTTTCAAAAGATTAGCTTTGAAACTGGTTGTATTTTTGAGTATGGTTTCTCGGTTCATATATTTCTATCTTTAAATTTTTCCCATAACGTTTTTGCTTTTTGAATATCGCGGCGTTGCGTTTTCTTTAATCCTGCGCAAAGGATAATTACAATCACCACATTCGCATTACCAAGATACACGCGATAACCCGGACCGTAATGGATTCGCAGTTCATATAAATCTCCGGTCAATCTCCTAATAGTCTCCGAAATTCCCAAGATGTAAACGGTTAATCCTCTCTCGGATTATCGCTCTTACTTTTCTCTCAAGCGTATTCACCCATTCCTCATACGGTTCGCGTCCGTCTTCGGACACATAATTACGCACTTCTCTTGGTTTAATTTCCATACGAAAGTGTAAGAAATTTCCTACAAAAAGTCAAGATAAAGTTAAAAGTTTGCGAAGGAATGGTGAGCATAAATTTCAACGCCTTTGTCGGCAACTTTCGGGAATCCTGCCGGGCACCCAAAAAATATGGTACCAGATGTAGGCGACCATGAAAATGGTGAAAATGGGTCCGACCCAGCCGAGTGAATTATCTTTAATTAAAGAAAAATACAGATTAAAGATGGTTCCGCCGATGAATGCTACAGCCGTAGCGATAAAACATTGCTTTGCTCGTTTCTTCCAAAATCCGTCAAGTCTCCTGGATTTGAGAAATAACACGTAAAACGCAAGCAACATAACAGTTGTAAAGTAGATCGCAAAAACGATATGCCAGAATACACTGATTTCCGGTTTGAGGTACCTGTCCGGGGGAACTGGCCACGCAAGAAACACGTTTGGCGCGATGATAATGACAGATATCACTATTGCGCTTATAACGAGTGTAAGAATATGCCAACGCTTTAGTGTAAAAATTGGACGGCCAAGATGATATGAGAACAGAAAAAAGAACAGTGCGATTAATGACGCGGCAAGATAACAGATACGAACAAGTATACCATTCAACAACTGGAATTGAGGTTGCTGAAAACTTGAAACCCCGACCGTCCACAGCGCGGCCATAAGCGCGGTAAGCGCAAAGAAGATATTGGTCGGATGCCGCTTATTTCCGATCCATGTGCGATATGCGAGGGCAAGGTTCATTACCACTACAATGCCGATGGGAATAAAGATCGGCGGGAATGGAAGTGTTGGGATGTGAATGGTTATGTCCATATAGCCGAAGTATACGCTCTTTTATCAAAAACTCAACCCTGACTGTCGTTAGGTAGGCGCGGTTTTTGGGTTGTGATCGCGGCCACGCGCGTGCGAGCAAAACGCTCCAGCAAATCGTGAAAGTCGTTCGCGGTTTGCAAGATAATCTCGGGGCGAGTTTCAAAATTAAACGGCTGATCCGGCTCTCTCCCGCCCTGCAACCACACAGTGTGAAAGCCCAAAAAATTTCCAAAACCAATGTCCGGCGCAAGGCGCGAACTTATGAGAAAACTTGCGGCCAAATCGGCGTTATATTTTTTGACGATTCCGTATGCGTCTTTGAGCCGCTTATGTTTCCGCACAATAATCTCGGTGAGATATTTTGTGAGATGCGCGCTTTCCGCCCATTTTGAAATCATGCTGTCGTTGCGGCGGTTCGCGGCAAAAAGGATATTCATATAATGCAGATCGCGCGCAAAACGCATGGCATCGCGCAATTCTTTCATTCCCTCTGATCCGCGGGCTTCGCGCACGCATTCAAAATCCCATACGATTATGGAATGAAAAATACCTTCGCGTTTGCGGAGCCTCCGCCAATGTTCAGAGGAGTATTCGCCAAAACGCCGCAGGCGCCTGACAAGAAAATAAAACGAGACTGTTCTGAATGGTTCGGTTATCCACATAAAGTAGAGCCGTCGCTTAGGAAAGCCGTCGCATAAGTTTTTTACTTTATTTTAAGCGAAAAATCGGCTGATTATATTTGACTAACGACGGCTGTAGCGCGTCATAATTATTATTGCGCTATGATGGATATTAGCATAAGTCAGCAAAAAAATCACCCGAATTGCAGGCGATGCGCTTAATGGAAAAAACTTTTTCTGAAAGCAGATAATTTTCTATTCTTCAAGAAGAGCAAATTTTCGCGGGCTCGCCGATCTTTTTCGTGAGATATTCGATTACCTCTTGTTCACCGCCTAACGCGTCAATCAGTCCTTTTTCTTTTGCCATCACTCCAAGCATGCTTGAACCGTCTGCAAGCGCGCGGACACTGTCTATGCGAAGACCGCGATTTTTCGCGATCGCGCGGATAAAATTGTCGTGGACTATTCGCGTGTCGCGCAGTAAAAGCGATCTCTCTTCATCTGTAAGCGATTTATTCGGATCGCCGTAGTCCTTGAACTTGCCGGAGGAAATTTCTTGATACAAAAATCCTTCGCGTTTATTCTTCTCCGAGTTTTCAATATATGACATTGTAACTCCGATGCCGCCGATATTGGAATTCGCCGAGGAAATGAGATGCCAGGCTCCTGTTGCGGCCCAGTACGCGCCTGAAGTCGCGGCGTCTCTTATAAACGCGATCGTAGGCTTATTCGCGCGCTTAAGGGCGTTTGCCACCTCTTCCGCGGCAACAGGATAGCCGCCGTAGGAATCAATCTCAAAAATAATCGCCTTGATTGATTCGTTCTCCTCGCTCTCGCGAATGCGGCGTAAAATAGAATCAGCGGACGTTGCTCTAATTTCAGAGCCGGACGATGGATCAATAAGATAATCCTCGTAAGTTGAAAGCGCGCCATGAAGCGCAATCTTCGCGACATTGCACGCGCGTTCCTTGCCATCATCATAAGATGCAAACTCATTAGTGCCGGTTAGCCTTGCGGCCCAGTCAATCCAGAGCATCGCAATCGTAAGGGCCATTATAACCCATGCGACGATTTTGAAAGGCGAGACAGACGAGCGGTGTTCCTGCGAATGCGCGGGCACATGATGGACGCTATGGTGTGTGATCATAAAAAAACTAATCGCCCTTGCAATTTATGATTTGTTTCAGGGTATGTTCAACTTTTACAAGCTCTTTTGAGTATTCCATCACTTCATCAATATCTTTATACGCAAAAGGTATTTCGTCTATTAAAACATCCGATTTTCTGTACTCAATTCCTTTCATCGTCTCATCAAGTTTCGCAATGCTAAACTCTTTTCTCGCCTGCGCGCGCGACATTCTCCTTCCAGCTCCATGCGGAGACGATTCAAAAGAATCCTTATTGCCAAGCCCGCTAAAAATATAGCTTCTTGTTCCCATGCTCCCCGGTATCATCCCGCTCATTCCGTTCTTCGCCTGCACAGCGCCTTTTCTTGTAATCCAGATATTTTTATCAAAGTGATATTCTTTTTGCGTAAAATTATGATGGCAGTTTATTCGCTCTGCTTCTAATTCTCGCGCTTTGGTATGAACTCCAAAAATAGCTGTTGAAAGTTCAGCGAGAACCCTGTCCATCATTTCTTCTCTGTTCGCGAGAGCGAACATTTGCGCGAAGTGAAGATCAAAAATATAGTCGTCAAATTCTTTTGCGCCCTCTGGCAGATACGCCAAGTCTTTGTCCGGTAAAGTGATGCGCAATTTATCCATCAGCGCTTTTGCTTTTTTTATATAATGATTGCCGATTTTATTTCCCACGCCGCGAGATCCGGAATGAAGCGTCGCCCACACTATGTCCTCTTCATCAACGCATATTTCTATAAAATGGTTTCCACCGCCAAGAGTTCCCAAGGACAGCTCCCAGTGTTTATCAAAAGTAGTATAATCCTTTCCTTCCGCCAACTCTTTGAGCGCGCAAATTCTTTCGTCTGCGGTTTTTGTTAATTTTTGATTAAATTTTCCCGCGCTCATCGGTATTCTGCGCTCAATGCCTTTGCGAATAGAGGAAAGGTCTTTTAGGTCAGTGCGTTTTAGATTTGTCTTAACCGCGATCATACCGCAATTGTGAACGAAAACTCCCGCTTCCAATGCAAAATTGTGATATTCGGGAACGGTCAAACAATAAACGTCTTCGCGTTCAATGATTGATTCGACGGAAACAACTTTATGATTGTATCTATGCGAATAACGACGATTGTTATGCAGACCAATACCACTTTTCACCTTTTCTCCGCAAGTTTCACAGTTATAAAGCCGATTAGCGATTTCCTTTCTCTCGTATTCAAATCGCGGAATTTTGCCAAGTAAACCGCTTCGGGCAACAATCCAATGCGCTTTTTGCATTCTGCCCGAATAATTTTGCTGAACGAGAATGTATCCATCCTTGTCAGTTTCACGATAAAGCGGCATCAATGATTCACCCGCTTTCAAATCTTTTGCTTCAACAAAACTTCCATCTCGGAGCATAAATCTGTGTTCAAGGGTACAACGAATTTCCGCACCGTCGTCAAGAATTACTTTAACAATTTCAGCATCTGTGCGTGTTATTTTAGCGGTTGCCTTTGCCGCAACAACCTTGCCGCTTGCTGTGCAGGCATAAACGATAATTTCTTTATCCATTTCTGCCAACTCTTTTAGCGAATAGGATTTTCCATCAATCAAGGGCACAAGCGTGTCACCCGTAAAGCACCCGATGTCAACGCCAACCGCGGCTGGAACAATGGCTCCGATTGTCGGGAGCACCGTGCCAACAGTCGCCCCTATTCCAAAATGACAATCAGGCATGACTGCGACGTGATGGAAAAGGCATGGAACTTGCGAAGTGTTTTCAATCTGTTTCCTCGCTGATTCCTCAATTTTTTCCCACGGAATAAATGTGATTATTTTTGAGTTTATTTGGTACATAGAGTATTTGGCAATTCAACATTCTTTTGGCACAGGAAGCCCAAGTTTCTGAAGAGGCAAGTAGTTGAAATAATACTGACACCCGACTGATATAACATAGTCAAGCGTATCTTTATACTGCGGTTTTCTAAACCATTCGTTCAAGATGTAAATATACTCAA
>MHJU01000021.1 GCA_001818155.1 Candidatus Jacksonbacteria bacterium RIFCSPLOWO2_02_FULL_44_20
ATTGTAGGAGGGTCGATATTTATGAGCTCTGTCGTAATAGTCAGCACGCTTGTCCGATCAATCGCAAACCCGGCTTGTGTCGTTTGCCAATCAAAAACGGAAAGATGCAGGGGATTTGGTGTAACATTCCCTGTAGGATCATCAACTCCATACGTCCGCGACTGTGAGTAACCGGCTTTATCCACGGTAATTTTATACAATGCGATACTCGGTGGAACTCCTGTAAAGAGCGCAACTCCGTTATCGTCGGTCTGCGCATTAATAATAGAAACTCCAACATCGGCATTTTCAACATCAACCTCTGCTTGCGGAATTGGAATTCCGTTTGAATCAAAAACAAGAATGCGAAGCGCTCCTACAGAAGCACTGGTCTCAAGCCCTTTTGGAGAAACAATACTCACGAACGCTATAGATCCGTCTCCCCATATCGTATCCCACGAAACCGTCAACTTCACTTTCTTGTAATCTGTCGGTGCGGCGTCAATCCCTCCAAGTAACCCATCATAGGGATCGTCAACATAACGAATATCAGTATCAACAGTATACGACACATTGTCGCGCGTGATAGTTTGCGTTTGCGGGATAATGCCTGGCGGAATTCCACTTACAGTTCCAACGTCCGCATACGGCATATTCCGCGCAACCTCCATTTGTTCTGTCGCAAGATTCGCGGCTTGCGTTTCCACGCGTTTGAACTGAATAAACTTTAATACGCTATTGAATAACGAAAAAAATGCGATGGCGATAATAACGAAAACCGCAACTGTAACCAACACTTCAACTAAAGTGAATCCATGTTTTCGTTTCTTTTCACTATAAATTGGAAATTGGAAATTAGTCATTTTCACGCCCCTCCTCCGGCTTGGCTTAAGCTGAAAATAGGAAGCATTATTGCAATTGCGATGCCGCCTACAGTTCCTCCAAGACATAAAATTAAAATCGGCTCCAGAAGCGACGGCAAATTTTTTAAGGTCGTATCCAAATCCTCTTCGTAAAAATTCGCGATCTCTTCCAGAATTTCATCAAGTTTTCCGGTCTCTTCACCTACAGAAACCATCTGAATTATCGTAGGAGGGAAAAGCCTGGTATATCCGCTTAAAATTCCATGAATATGAGCCCCTGTTTTCAGTTTCTCGGCAGTCTCTTCAAGCGCCTCGCGATAATAAATATTTGAAAGCACTTTTGATGTAATCTGAAACGACTGCACCACAGGAATATCGGTTTTCAAAAGAGAGGATAAAGAACGCGCAAAACGGGCGATGTTCACCTTGACGGCAAGCCGCCCGATAACCGGAGCGCGCAGTGTAAGCGCGTGAAATAATTTTTTGCCGCGAACCGTTTTCCGCGCTTTGAGAAAAAGTATAATGAGAGCGATAAAAACAGGAAAAACAATATAAGAATAATGAACCAACATATTTGAAATCGCGAGCAAAATCAGAGTCGGAAGCGGAAGTTTCATATTGCTCTCCGAAAACATTACTGTTAATTTTGGCACTACAAAAATAACAAGTCCGGTTGTAATCCCGGTCATTGCCGTAAAAACTACAATCGGATAGGCAAGCGCTCCTTTTACTTTTGAGCGCAGATCATGCTCTTTATACATTTGATTAGTAAGCGTCTTTAACACCTGTTCCATGTTTCCGCTTTCCTCACCGGCCTGAACCATATTGATAAAAATCTCTGAAAAAACATCGCTATGGCGCGTAAGTGATTCCGAGAGCGATTTTCCCTCCCGCACTAAAGACGCGATATTTTGCAAGACCGCGCGAAATTTTTTATTCTCGGTCTGCTCGGCAAGAGAGTTAAGCCCTTGGGAAAGTGAAATACCGCTTCGGACCATAAGCCCAAGATTTTTCGTAAAAAACAGTTTATCAGTTAGCTTAATTGCGGTAATCGCATTGTTTATGCGGTCTAAAAACGATTGTTGTGTATCCATATTTTTGCAGTCCGCATTTACTCTTTAGTAACCCGTAAAATTTCTTCCAACGTTGTTACGCCATTTTTTGCTCTAATTAAACCGTCTTCAAGCATTGTTGCCATGCCGCTGGCGCGGGCCGCGGCACGAATTTCTCCGGAAGTTGCTTTACTGATAATAAGTTTTTGAATCGTTTCTGTAACTTCAAGAATTTCATAAATACCAATTCTGCCTTTATATCCGCTCTGTCCGCACTTATTACATCCCTTGCCTTTGAAAAATAGCAACTTATCTACATTTTTTTCCTTAGTATCCGCAAGCCCTTCAGTTTGGAAAAGTTTCATCAAGGCAACAACGTCCAGTTTACTCGCAAGATCGTCAACCGCAAGTTTATCAAGCGTATAACTCATAATACAATACTGACAAATTTTTCGCACCAGCCTTTGCCCAAGCACTAGATGCACAGTTGATGCGATTAAAAAAGACACGACCCCCATATCAAGCAAGCGAGGCAGTGTGCTGGACGCGTCGTTTGTATGAAGGGTTGATAGCACCTTGTGCCCGGTCATGGCGGCTTGTATCGCGATCTCAACAGTCTCGGCGTCACGAATTTCGCCGACCATGATAATGTTTGGATCCTGCCGCAAAAGCGCCCTTAGCCCATTTGCGAAAGTAAAACCGATTTTTGGATTTACCTGACTTTGGTTAACATGCGGCATACGATATTCAATTGGATCCTCAATAGTGGAAATGTTCACTTCAGGAGTGTTCAGACGATTCATGATCGCATACAATGTGGTCGTTTTTCCGCTTCCGGTTGGTCCTGTTATCAAAACCATGCCATGCGGCTTTGAAATCGCTGATTCTATTTTTTTCATTTCTTTTTCGCGAAAACCCAAGTCATCAAGTTTTAACTGCTGATTGCTTTCGTCTAAAAGACGCATTACGATTTTTTCTCCGTCAAACACCGGGAGCGTTGAAACGCGAAATGAGATACGGTAATTTTCGTCCTCTATTTTGAATCGTCCGTCTTGAGGAAGACGATGTTCGTCTAATTTAAGATTTGAAAGAATCTTAATGCGAGCTACTATGCCTGACAAAATATGTTTTGGAAGCGTCATGACTGTGCGTAAAATTCCGTCAATGCGATACCGGACAAAAACCTCCTTTTCCGCCGGCTCAATGTGAATGTCCGAGGCTCCTTCAAAAATCGCAAACTCTAAAAGAGAATTCACGAGCCGGACAACCGGAAGATCGGTAGCGAGTTTTTTCAGTTCTTCGCCATGAGAAGATTCGCCGGCTTCTTTTGTAAACCCTTTAAGTTCAGTTTCTATACTTTGATGATAGAGCCGAAAAGCCTGGCGTATACTAGTTGGAGTCGCAAGCGCAATATCAACTGGAACCTTGTTCTTTTTTTCAATAAATTCAAACGTCTGAATATCGTCCGGATCAACAACCGCAATTTTTAATTCTCCCTTTTCTCCGCGATCAAATGCTACGATATCGTGAGTTTTGGCAATCGGTTCCGGCACTGAAAAAAGAATGTCCTGACGAATAGTTTTATCTTTCAGATCAACAAAAGACTTGCCGATAGATGCGGCAAGCTGTGAATAAAGCTGTTCTTCAGCAATAATTTTCTGTTCAACAAGATATTGGAGCAGGTCTTCTCCGCGCCCTTCCGCGTCTTTAACATATTTATCAAAATCATGCGCGGTTGTCGCGCCTTCGTTCGTCAGAACTTTTTTAATATGCGGGATAGAATACATTGAAAAATCAAAGTTGACTTCTTTACGTCTGATGCCGTATGATACAGACACTATGCGGAATTTAGTCAAAATACAACTCCGCCCTCTCACAATTATTTTTGCCTTAAGCGGGATAGTAAATTTATTTTTATGGTTCTTCGCTTATAGGCAGTACCGAATCGCAACCGATCTTGTTCCGCTCCATTATACCATATATTTTGGTATTGACCTTATTGATTTTAAGACAAAACTGTTTATATATCCAACGATCGGAATAATTGTTCTTATTGTAAACGCCTCTCTCGGCATTTTCATCCGCAAAGAACCGTTAATCGTCTACATTCTCGCTGTCGCGACGCTCTTCGTTGAAATTTTCACCGCGCTAGCTTTCAGTGCGCTTATTATCAATTACTATTAACAGCCATGATTACAGTTGAAGTTATAAAAATTTTTCTTCTTGCAACAATCGCATTTTTAATCGCGCTTTCAGGAACTCCATTGCTCACTTATTTTCTATATCATTATAAATTAGGGAAACAAATCCGTCAAAGCGCGCCAATTTACTTTGCCCTGCACAAACATAAATCCGGAGTGCCGTCAATGGGAGGCATTATGATCTGGAGCGTAACGCTTTTACTTGCGATTCTATTTGCTATTTTACCGCGCATTTTTGAAGACACGTCGCTTGATTTTCTAAATTTCTTAAGCCGTAGCGAGACTCTCCTGCCTTTGGGCGCGCTTGTTGCCGCGGCGCTCATCGGACTTTTAGACGATTTTCTTTCCGTTATAGGGTTCGGCGGGAAAAAAGAAGGAATTCGTTTCCGATATAAATTTATTCTTTACACGCTGATTGCGCTCTGGGGCGCGCTCTGGTTTTATTTCAAACTTGATTGGGATATTATCCACATCCCGTTTGACGGCGACATATCGCTCGGACTCTGGTTCATTCCGTTTTTTATTCTCGTAATTGTTGCGACATCATTTGCGGTAAACGAAACAGACGGACTGGACGGGCTTGCGGGCGGTGTGTTGCTTACAAACTTCGCCGCGTTTGGCGCGATTGCGTTTGTGTCCGGAAAATACGAACTCGCATCTTTTTGCGCAGTAATCGCGGGCGCGCTTTTGGCATTTTTATGGTTCAATATTCCTCCGGCGCGTTTCTTTATGGGCGACACCGGAAGCATGGCGCTCGGCACTCTCCTTGGCGTGATCGCATTTTACTTAAAATCGGTTTTTGTGCTACCGGTTATCGGTATGATTCTTGTTTTAGAAGCGCTCTCCGTTATTTTACAACTTGCCTCGCGCAAATTTCGCGGCAAGAAACTTTTTCTTTCAAGCCCGTTACATCATCATTTTGAGGTAAAGGGGTGGCAGGAGCCAAAAATCGTGATGCGCTTTTGGCTGATTTCTCTTGTATGCTCCATGCTTGGGCTGATTTTAGTGCTTTTAGACAGGACGATTTAACCTTCACGTTAACCTGTTATGTGTCTAAAAAAGGATACTTGACAGACAAACTGTAAGCATGTTTGAAACACTAATATCAGAACAGTTTAAACTAAAAGAAGAGGATAACCGTCAAAAGGAAAGGAGATCAGCAAACTTTGATGGTTGTAAACCTTCTCAAGAGACTAAACCGAATTTTGATTTTGGTGCTCTGTTGAGCAGGATAAGATTTGATGATTTACGAGCGGTCTTTTTAGATAAAATAAAAAATTTGGGCTTTGAAAGTTGTATGCCCAAACTCGTATTATGATTCATGACGGCTCTGTTGAATAAATCCTTCACACAGACAATCGTTGGCTCTGCGTGGAGAATTTAGGCAACAATGTATGCCTTCGGCATGCCAAGAGT
>MHJU01000022.1 GCA_001818155.1 Candidatus Jacksonbacteria bacterium RIFCSPLOWO2_02_FULL_44_20
TTCAAAAGGGTAAATTTGATTATCACTCAATCTCTAAAGATGTGCGGGAAAAATCAAAAGTGGACACAAAAGAAATCCAAAAAAATAAATGGTACATGACTCTTTGGGAAATGAATAATGTAATGCCCGGTTCACCACTAGAAAAAGGCATCGCGGCTTTTCCAGAAGAATTGCCATATCGCGCGATTAAACTTTTTTCTTACAAGGGTGAAACCGTATTGGACCCATTTACCGGTAGCGGCACAACGATGAAAAAAGCGCGCGAATTAGAAAGGAATAGTATTGGTATTGAAATAAAAAAATCACTTGTTCCAGTTATCAAAAAAAAGTTAGGTTTTGATGGCGGTCAAAATACTTTTTTCACCGATCAAAACGACAAATTAGAAATTATCAACCGTAAAGCAGGAAAATATGGACATATTAGCTAAAATCAAAGGTATAAAGTATGATCCGCTTCTTTGTCGGGATTTAGAAGTTTTTGGTTACAAAGATTTAGAAAAAGCATTGGCTTCTTGTGCTTCTTTTATTCTTAAGATCAATAAAGAAAATAGAGTCGCTATAAGTTGGTGGGTTTCGGCTAAACGCACTCGTTCATATCCTTACACAAGAGTTTATGACACTTTGGGTTTTTCCGGAAAGAAAATAACAATAATTCCAGTTTTTAAAGATGAGGGAAAAGAAGGCGATAGAGACTTTTTACAATGGGATACAATTTCACTGATGAGCTTACTCGGGATTTATGTCATTGTAGCTTATTATAGCGACGCCGAAAGAAGCCAAAGATATAGGCATAAAATTACAAATCAGCGTTTCGATATTGTTTACATCAGAGAACAAATTAAAAACATTCTTTCTTATCAATCGGACGCTTTACACTGGAACCTTGCTCATATTGATAGGATTGGGCAAATCGGAAAAAATGCGCTAGAAGCTTACGCTCAAATTTCCAAAAAATTAAAAGTAGAAATGCACTCGTGGCAAACTGCGGAAAAAAGAATTGCCGAGCTTTTGAAAGGCAAAGATGAATTTATGAAGTTGTCGCGAATGTTGGCAGAAAAAGCCCAGAAACGAGAACGATTAACTATCCAACCAAAAGAGAATTTATCGGGGACAAAAGCAATAATCACAATACAAAATTATTTAGGCGGTTATTATTATTTCACTTCGGACGAAGCCGAAGTTAAAGGAAATAATGTTTTTCTCATTGAAGGAAAGCACAGTAAAAATAATTCTTTGCCATCTTTGGAAGACATTAAAGACGGATTATTAAAAATGATTTTATTTACAAATTTGGAAGATGTAAAAATTGATGATAAAAATTATCATCCTAAAGCTGTGTTAAAGTTAACAATGAAAGAGTTTAATCCGCAAAAGTTAAATCCGTCACAAAGGAAGGTCATTACTAGGCTTCAAAAAGAAGCAAATGCAAATGATTTTAAGGTTACTCTAAAATAAATATGGACAACAGCAAAAGCGACGAAATAATATTTGCCGTAACAGTTGAAGACTTACAAAATGATGCTATCACCCGAATCGGTAGAAAATTAACCGACGATGAACTGTACACTGCAAAAAAATGCATTGAGTCTGGGTTGTCGACTGTGATTGGCATAACTATGAAAGCCGCAATTGATGAAGCTGTTTCATTAAATCGTCAAACCGAACAACAAAGGTGATTTTATCTCATATAAAAGGAATATGTTGGAATGGTTGGCGGTGTATTTTTTCCAAAATCCCAAAGCAAAAGCGCATACGCTAATCTCAATTCCTTGCAATCCTTATGAGCCAAAGCCGTATGTGCGATGGACAATGAAGGGTATGCTTGACTTAAACGAAGAAGTGAAAATCGCTGAAGAATTTTGGGATTTTCTCGCAGGACAGGGGACGTATGAAAATTTACTTGATTGTTTTGAACAGGCTGGAATTGAGTTACGGACTGAAATGGACAGATATTTTTCTAAGTTTCATTAACCTTCCGCATCGTCCGTATCCTCCACAAGTGCGCTAGTGATGGCTAGAGCGGCGCTCGAGATCATCTCATCCGCCGTTTTTTGTTCCTCTTTTAGAAAATTGGAGAGCACGAAATCAGCTGGATCAATTTCAGATGGGACTGGTCCAACGCCGAGCCGAAAGCGCTGGAATTCCCGCGAACCGAGCTTGTCAATTATTGACTGTACTCCATTGTGCCCTCCGGACGATCCTTTCTTTCTGATACGCAGAGTCCCGAGCTGAAGATCAATGTCGTCGTACACGATCCAAATGCGATCCAGCTTGATTTTGTAAAACCGCGCGATTTTTAGAACCGCCTCTCCGGAATTGTTCATGAACGTCTGCGGCTTGGCGAGAATAATAGTATTTTTTATAATGACGATTTCGCTTTCAAATTTTTTCCGTAATTCGCCTGCCTGTCCGGTAGGCAGGTAATTTGTAATTCGTAATTTGGCTATAATCGCGTCAATCACTCTAAACCCGATATTATGTCGGGTTTTTTCGTATTTTTTTCCTGGATTTCCAAGTCCAAGAATTAGACGCGGGTTAGAGTTTGCGATAGACATAGATTGGAATTTTAAGCCACGATGTTTTTTCTTCAGAAAATTGATCGCTTTTCATCTGAAAC
The DNA here is from genome assembly GCA_001818155.1 of Candidatus Jacksonbacteria bacterium RIFCSPLOWO2_02_FULL_44_20. GTDB lineage: Bacteria > Patescibacteriota > Patescibacteriia > UBA9629 > UBA9629 > UBA9645. The sequence continues at coordinate 2,618 of MHJU01000022.1, forward strand.
ATATATGATGCGATGCAGGCGTTTTTTTGAAGTTCAGTCTCAAACTTCACGCGCAGAGATTCTATTGAGGGTCTGGTTAAAAAGATAAACACATAGCGCGCGTTGCGCAAATCAAAGTTCGTCCAGTCATTTTGTATGAGCGTGATTTTATGTCTGTGTTTGGATGCGAGACGCCGCGCGCGGGCAACTATGGAAAGCAGTCGCGATTTTTCTATCCCGATGAGCGCCGCATTTTTAGGCGCATAGCGCGCGAGATGAAACAGCATTTTCCCGGAGCCTGATCCAAGGTCAACAATTTCAATCGGCTCTTTCGATCTCCCCATTGTACAATCTGTTAAACCGGAGACCTCGGCCATTTTTTTGATTGCTCCGCGCGGGGTCGGCACATACGGAACAGCGGCTCGAAGCGTTGTAAAGATATAAAACAATCTCGCGAGCGCAAAATAGGCAAGGAGCAAAATAACAATCTGTAAAATAATTAGAAACCAAGCCAGCATAAATTTTTATTCGTTATCTGCGCCTGTAACTACAATGCCAGTGCCCCAAAAACCAAACTCTCGGCGAAGTTCGTTTTCCAGATACCCAAGATAGTGCGCAGGAAGATAGGTATTTTTTGGAATTATGACAGAGAATCTTGGAGGATTCGCGCCGATTTGAAGAATAGTCAGAACTTTTGGAGATGGGTGTCCGCGGTATCTCGGCGGAGGCTGTTTTTTCACCGCGCGTTTCCATGCGGCTCGCAGTTCATCTTCTGGAATCCAGCGCATGCGATTTTCCTTAATCGCGATTCCAAGATCAAGAAGAGCGCGCAACGGGTTTTGATCTTCATTATTCGCGTCATTGTTTATAACCTGCTTTTTATAACGTTCCTCAATTCCATAAACTCTGCCTTTCATCGGATCATGAACTTCTGTAAATACTAGAGGAGCCCATCCGAACGCCCGAAATGCGCCGTAAACTCGTTTTCGCGCGAGCGCCATACTGTCTGGCGTTTTTTCCTGTATCGCGTCCCACTTGTTTGCCGCGATAATAAAACCGTTTTTTTCCCGCTCAATCAGCCCGGCGAGTTTCCTGTCCTGCATTCCGATTCCATTCAAGCAGTCAATCATAAGCAGAGCAATATCAGATCGTTTCAGCTGTTCAAGAGTTTTTTGCGCGCTGAAAATTTCTATCTGATTACTGTCGTACAGCCTGGCTTTTTTGCGGAGACCGGCAGTGTCAATAATAGTGATCAGGTATCCGTGATACGCAAGTTCCGTATCGTTTGGATCGCGGGTTGTGTGCGGGATCGGAGACACGACGACGCGCTCTTCTTTTAGCAATGCGTTGAAAAGCGATGATTTTCCGACGTTTGGTCTGCCGACAATTACAAGCGATAATTTTTTTTGCGTTTCAGCGCGCGCCTCGTCTTTGTCTGATTTTTCGTTGTTTTTTGCATATATAATTAGAGCATCAAGCAGGACATCAGTTCCGCGCCCATTTTTTGCCGATACAGGCAACGGTTCTCCAAGCCCAAGTTTTTGATACTTCGCGCATTCATTTGCTTCGTCTATAGTATCAGCTTTGTTGATTATAAGTCGCGCTGTTTTTTTCTTTTCCCTCTGTAGTGTTTTTATAATTTCATAATCTTCTCCGACCGGCCCGGTCTTTCCGTCAATGATATACAAAATAATGTCCGCTTCTTTCATTGCTCTTTGCGCTTGAAGTTGTATATTATTTTCTAAAAGTTTTTCATCAGTTTTGAATTTTGAATTTTGAATTTTGAGTTTTAACCCAGGCGTATCTATCACAACGATTTTTTTTCCTTTCCAAAAACAAACCCCGCGGTTGCGGTCGCGAGTAGTGCCCGGGATGTCAGTTTGCAGAGCCGTCCGTTTTTCAATCAGCCTGTTGAAGAGCGATGATTTTCCCACATTCGGACGGCCGATAAGAGCGATTTTCATGTGTTGCCACCTAATATAATCACAAAGTCCGCGTCCTGCGCTTTCTGCCAGAGATCAACAGGCACATACGGCGAAACATTGCCGTGTAATGTTTGCTCTAAAATCGCGCGTGTTTGCGGTTTTAATCCGTGCGTCAGATCAAAAATTACTGTTTGCGTGTAACTTTGTTTTTCCGCGTTTTCAGCGCGAAGCACGCTCAAGCCAAGTTCCTCAAGTTTCTCCTGAATTGTTTTCGCAAATCCCGGCACTGCAGTTCCATTTTGAATCACGACGCGCGGGTTCTCTGCGTAAATGCCGTCTGTTTCAAAAATATCGCGGGCGATTCGCGGGAGAGTTTCCTTGTCTTTTGGAATTAAAAGAAATGCTCCGTCTGCGCCGAATCCTTGGTATAATGGCCCGCCAGGGGCGTCGTCAAGCACTTTCTCAATTATAGTGTCTGCTGAAACTGTTTTTAGAATATCCGCAAATTTTATAATTTCCCACGGCTCCATATCGGTTTCAAGAGTATCGCCCAGCGCTGACAGTATTCGTTTAATTTTTGCGGGACGGAGCAGAGTTTTTTTCTCCATGAGCTGATCTTTCACAGCAAGAATAATTTTTTGCTGTCGTCTGGCGCGCGCAAAGTCCGATCCTTCGCCGTTTGTGCCGTGGCGCGAGCGCGCAAATTGAAGCGTCGTTAGTCCGTCAAAGTGTTGAAGTCCTTCCGTAAACGATACAGTTTGCGTTTTGTAGTTCGGCGCCGGGAATTGATAATCCGTAAACGCGCGTTCAACCTCCACGTCAATCCCGCTGATTGCGTCAATGAATTCTATAAATCCGTTGAAGTCAATGCGTATAAAATAGTGAATAGGGAGATCAAACATTTCTTCAATAACTTGTTTCATATACTCTCCGCCCAAATTTTCCCGTTCCTGCCCTAACGCGTAAAAACTGTTGATTTTTGCAGAACCAAGATTTTCGCTTTTGCCGTACATATCGCGCGGCACAGAAATGAGCGCCGCTTTTCCACCTTGCGGCGTTGAAGGTTCGATTGATGCGATAATAATAGTATCGGTAAGATTTGGGCCCTCGTGTTCCGGGCCGCCGATGCCTAGAATAAGAATATTGATCCGATTATCCGCGGCTCCTGCAATGTCGTCCTTGCTTTTCGTGAATATATTTTTAATCTGCGTTAATATACCACTTTCCCTGGAACGGAATATATTTTCGGTTGAAGAGACGATTACTCTATGTGAAAACATTACAATCGCGAGGATGCAAAAAACAACAAGACATGCCGTCCATTTAACCCAGCGCGAGTTTCGTTTTTTTGGCGGCGTCAGACGTTCAGATTCTAGCGACCGCCGTAAAAAATTAACCCCTCCGCTTGGGATCGGCTTTTTGGTAAACATTGAATTATTATAGCTAATTTTCCTTATTTGGCAAATAAAAAAATGTATGATATGATAGCGCCACTTCTTATGTCTCAAGAATCAGGAACAATCTCTGCTCCGGAATATGCTATAGAATCGCCGCGCTCGCGGGTTCAAGAAACACTGGACTTTATCGTTGAACTTGTCAAGATCGTCGCGATCTGCGCAAGTTTTCTCATAGTCGTGCGGTGGTTTTTGTTTCAGCCTTTTATTGTAAAAGGTTCATCAATGGAGCCGAATTTTTACAACGACGAGTATCTCATTATTTACGAACTCTCATATCATTTCCCAAAAGTTTTTAAAGTATTTTCTGAAGATAATCGCGGACGAGTGCTTATTGTGCATCCGCCGACTGATCCTAAGGAGTTTTACATTAAACGTTTAATCGGTCTGCCTGGCGAACGCGTGCGCATTTATGACGGTCGTGTAACAATTTATAATGATACGCATCCGGACGGTTTAATGCTTGACGAATCGTATCTTCCTTACGGTTTGCAGACGTTTCCGGGAAATTCTGAAGAGGTTACGCTCGGGCTTGATGAAATTTACGTTTTAGGCGACAATAGGGGTGCCAGTCTGGACTCGCGCCGTATCGGCCCAATACCTGTTAAAAACGTAATAGGAGAGCCTGTAATTCGCGGCTGGCCTTTGCAGAGGATTGGGTTTATTTCACGTTGACTTAACACCTATGTCTAAAAAACGCGCTTTTCAAACAATTCGCGGTATGCGCGATGTTCTGCCGCAAGATATGCCGCTTTGGAAGTTTGTTATTGATACATGCGAGAATGCGGCTTGCGCATACGGATATTCTAGAATTGAGACGCCGCTTTTGGAAGAGAGCGGACTTTTTGTCCGCAGTGTCGGGGAAGACACCGACATCGTTAAAAAAGAAATGTTCACGTTTCAGGATCATGGCGGAGATAGTGTTACTATGCGTCCGGAGTTTACCGCTTCAATCATGCGCGCCTACATTGAGCACGGCATGATGAACCAGCCAAAACCTGTGAAACTTTTTGAAACTGGCGCGTGTTTCCGCTATGAGCGCCCGCAGTCAGGGCGGTTTAGGCAGTTTCACCAATTTACCGCAGAGATCATCGGCTCGCAAGAGGCGGCGGCGGATGCGGAAAGCATCGGTTTAAGTTATGCTGTTTTAAAAGAGCTCGGGTTGGAAGTCGTCATACAGGTTAATAGCATCGGAACTTTTGAGTCCCGCCGAGCGTATGTTAAACAGCTCAAAAGTTTTTATCAGCCAAAGATGAGGTATTTGTGCAAGGATTGCCTAGCGCGGATAAAGTCAAATCCATTGAGGATGCTGGACTGTAAAAAGAAAAAGTGCGTTGAAATGATGCTTGAAGCGCCTCAAATTATTGATCATCTTGACGAAGAGTCTAAAAATCATTTTGTTAAAGTGCTTGAATATCTTGACGCGTTTGATCTTCCATACGCGCTGAATCCGCAGATTGTGCGCGGGCTTGACTATTATTCAAAAACTGTTTTTGAAATATGGGCGAAAGACGACGAAGGCGCGGCGAGGACAGGAGCGCTTGGCGGCGGCGGTCGGTACGACGGACTTGCAGATATTTTGGGAGGGTGCGAAACGCCGGCATGCGGATTTGCGCTCGGGCTTGAACGAGTGATCGCGAAATTAAAAGAGAAGAATGTGCAGACGCAGGAGGAGCAGAAATTTGATATTTTTCTTGCGCATCTTGGAGAAGAGGCGTGCAAGCGCGCGTTTCTGATTGTTGAAGGTTTGCGCGCGAAAAAATATCGGATTACTTATAATTTATGCAAGGCAAGTTTGAAACATCAGCTTGAACTGGCAAATAAATTCGGAGTGCGAATCACTCTAATTCTCGGAGAAAAAGAGGTTTCAGATCACTCAATTCTTATTAAAGAAATGGACATCGGCGCTCAAGAATCCGTGCCGCTTCCAAAATTGGAGAGAGAACTAGAGAAACGTTTGAGGGCGTAGACTGGTAGTTTATGGACTGTATATTTTGCAATATCATACAAGGTAAAATTCCAGCGCAGTTTGTGTACAAGGACGAACATGTAGTTGTGTTTCACGACATTCATCCTAAAGCGCGCGTGCATGTTCTTATTGTCCCGATTAAACATCTTGATTCAATAAATGCCGTAACGTCAGCTGACACGAACATAGTCGGCAAAATGTTTGTTGTCGCGCCGCTTATTGCCGGACAATTGGGAGTAAAGGAGAGCGGCTATAAACTTCTTGTGAATGTCGGAGAAGGCGCGGGGCAGGTCGTGCCCCACATGCACATGCACCTTTTAGGAGATAGAAAGGAGTAGTATATGCATATAATTAAAAAACAATTTTCGAGAAAAGGAGGTGCAGAAAATGGTACAAGTTAAACGTGAAGAAGGCGAGACAATTGAACATCTCTTGCGCCGATATACAGAAAGGCTGAAACGGATCAATTTTTTTAAGACGGTTAAGACGCGCGCATTTCACCGCCGTCCTTCCAATAAACGGGCGGACCGTGTCTCTGCTCTGTATCGCGCGCGTAAACGAGAGAAAATGGAATACTTAAAGCGAATAGGAAAACTTGAAGATGAACCGTTTGCGCGTTCGTATTCACGGTAGCTTTTTTTGAAAAACGCGTATCGTATATGAAATACTGCCCACGTCCACCGGTTTTTCATTTTGTAGCCTCCGCATTATATGCGGCTGTTTTTCTTTTTTTACTCACACCTTTGATCGCGCGCGGCGCGTCCGGACTTTTTGACGCGTGCGGATCTGGCGGCGGCACATGCGGCACAGGCCTTTCCTGCGTGAAGGGCGAGTGTTTGGGCGGGAACGGTTACATTACCGAGGACCCATCCGGCTGTTCTCCGGAATTAACGTGGCAAAATAACCGCTGTATTATTGATATTACGTCTCACGGCGAGAATCTCGGACTAGGGGATACAACTAGCGATATCCGCGACAGCATCAGGATATTTTTGAATATCCTGCTCGGTTTTCTAGGCGTTATCGCGGTCATTATGATTATGTACGCCGGCTTTATGTGGATGACTGCATTTGGAAACGAAGAGCGCGTTGCAAAAGCTAAGAAAACGATTCTCTGGGGCGTTGTCGGCATTCTTATTATCGGAAGTTCGTGGACGATTGCAAGTTATATTTTGAGTTTGGGGGAGAAAGGCGCGGGCGTTATTGCAACTCCCGGCGGAGATGATGGCGGCGACGGCGGCATTCCTCCCACAGGCGGCGTTGCCGAGCAGTTTGCGCTTGACGACGTTGAAACCGGTCGGCCGGATCCAGATACTAATCCTCCGAACGAAAAAGTGTATTTATGCTCCGCGATTCAGGCGAGGTTCAATCACGCGATTGGCGCGGAGTCATTTGAGAAATCAAAAGATGGGCTTGTCATTAAACAAAAACCCGAAGACAAAGGCGATGATATTGACGAATGGACAACGGTAAATCCAGAGACTATGGCCTCTTATTTGTGGAACCGAAGCGGACAATATATTATTTTTGAACATCCGGGCGATGATAAAAATTTATTTGAAAAAGATACGCAATATGCCGCTGTATATCCTCGTACTATGACAGATACCGGAAACCCTCCGTTTCCGCTTGCAAATTGCGCGGCGATCGGTTGCGAGGTGCAACAAGATCGCGTAATATGGCGGTTTACAACAGGCGAGCTATCAGATTCAGAAAAGCCGGACATAAACCCATCAGGAACGTATCCGGAAATTTATTCTGACATTGATACCTCATATCCATCCCGAGGCGTATCTGCCCGCCCGACAATTGTTATCGTTTTTAACGAGCCAATTTTAGTAAGTTCTGTGATAAAAGAATATAACATTACTAATGACAAGGGAGAGATCACGGAAGCGCGCGATATTCCATTAGAAGCGGTATTTGAAATTGCAAGTTTTAATACTGGCGTTGATATTCAAAAAATTGTGAACGGCAATATATTGCTTACCGGAAGCGACATTGCTAAAGTCCAGAATCAAAATTTCGTCGCTCGTTTTGAAGACTATGGTTACGGATCGCGTATTGTCATTCAGCCAGGCCCTGAAGTTAAAAATTTTACAACTAACGGCTGGTATCAAATTAAAATTGCAGGCGTTTCTGATTTATGCGGGAATGTGTTTGACGGCGAGCGCCATTTTCACTTTCAGATATCGGGCGCTGTTCCAAGATTAGACGTAACTCCGCCGGACAACCTTTCCAAAGTGTGCTATCAAAATATCGCGGTCGGAGTCATTTCCAATATATCAATGTATGACGTTGTGAAAGACAGTTGTTCAGTTGGGCCAGAAAACGGAGCAAACGGTTTTATTACAGAAGGCGCGCTTATTCCGATTACAGGTCGCGCGCTTAAAGTTATAGACGATCTTCCTAGCGATCCAGATGAGCGCAAACTCATCACAAACTACGACCAGTATTGCCGCAAGTATTATTTTGAACCCAGAGACGCCGCGTTAAATCCCGGTCAACTTTATAAAGCAGAAGTGAAAACGCGTTTCCCAGTGGACGATAAAGGAACGCTTCTGAATTCCGCGTGGTCGTTTACAACAGCCGCGCTTACTGAAAAGTGCGTGTATCCGCCGATTTTAACAAACGTTTCTCCTTTAAGCGGAGGAAAAGGGCAGTGCATCGGCATTGAAGGGGAGCACATTGATTATTTTTCAACTGACGCAGTGCGAACGGACACAACCGTCTCAAAGGAAATTATAGAATTGCAAAAAGTTAATGACGACCAAAGCGCGGTAACCTGCGCAAACATAAGCGCCTATATTGATAAAAATGCGGCATTGCGCTGGAGCGATCGCAACATTTTAACCAAAATACAGGATGGCGATACGCCGGCTCTTCCACCCGAATGCCCAAGTCCGATCGGTCAGAATGGGGAAACGTTTCGGATTATTGAACATATCATTGATAATGCCAACGGTCTTAATTTTCCAAGCACGTCAGTTGATTTTACTCTCACAAACGGCGAGGTTGGCCCTTGTCTTGAAGAGATAAAGCCGGATCACGATGTTTTTCGCGGCAATAAGATAACGCTTGTTGGTTCTGATTTTGGCGCATATCAAAAAGATAAGGGCAGTGTTGTATATTTTGATAATAAGCCAGACACTATTTTTTCTGCAGACACATGGAAAGATAAAGAGATCGCCTCAATAATTCCGTTTCCCGCAAACACAGGGGATGTGTATGTTGAAAATGCCACTGGAGCGCGGAGCAATGGGAAGACGTTGACACTTCCGGAATTGAAAGATATCACGGTTACGATACGCGATAAGTGTGAAGGTAATTTTAACAAGAGCCCGAATCCGTTTTTTGACGAACAAGACGTATGCCTGATAGGCAGAGATCAGAATCCGATTACAAAACTTGATGACGCGCGGTTACCTGTTTTCATTGAATTTGAAACAGTTGATAGAAGCGCGATGCGGTTTTTGAATGCGAACGGAGCATTTTTTGACGCCAAAAATTATGAATTAAACGACGGAAAATCGTCGCGAAATCCCGATTCTATAACATCATCATCAATTGTTGAGAAAGGGCATGTTGGCATTAGCTTGCTGTTTCAAAATAAAGCGGATGATCTATTTTTGAAATTCGGAACGCCATATACTCTCACGATGCACGATATTATAGACGACAAAAACGTTTCGCCGCCGTCAAAATTTACCGTTTTAGGTAGCCCATTTAAGTTCGCGACCATTTTACAGGAAAAGGCGGAACAGAACGGATGTTATACTGTTGAAAGTGTCGCTCTTGGATTAGAACCAAATACGATACAATACAGCGCGTATTCGGACGCAAGCGCAGTTGCGCGCAACTCGTCCTGTCAGGAGCTTTCTGGTGTATCGTTTGCATGGAGCGTAAATCCGCTTGAAACAAGCGACGGAACGCAGTTGAAAGACAAAGCAGGCAACGAGATTCCGCCAAGCGAAGTGATTGAAACGCCGCTTGCCGGAAGCGGGGATCGCATTCGCATTCAGTCAAAAAATTCTTCGTTAATTTCGGAAGCGGTGGCGCCTATCACAACAACATCCGATGATATCAATAAAACGTCTGGCACGAATCCTCTTACTGTGCGAAACAGCGCGTACTGCGAGGAAGACGATGATTGCAAAAAGAATTGCGCTGTGAATCCGGGCGATACTGTGCAATGCGTTTCAAATCAATGCAGTCCCTATGTTAAAAATGTCAGCCCGAACTCTGCCGGCGCGAGCGAATGGGTAACAGTGCAAGGATGTTATTTTGGCGAGGAGCCGGGCATAAACGGGAAAGTGGCGTTTATACAAGGCGAGACGACAAACTATGGCGGATTGGAAATTTCATCTGATATTGAGGAATGCTCAAAAGACAAAACATGGAACGACACGCAGATCATTGTGATTGTTCCGTCTGGTTTAGTAAATAAGCCAGCGCAGGTGGATGTTATGACAGCGGCAGAACGAGAGTCAAATAAATTTGACGGCTTTACTGTTACAAACACAAATACTAATCATCCGATGCTCTGCGCCATGGATAAGAAAAGCGGCGGCGTCAATGATGCTGTGATCCTGTATGGGCAGGGATTCAATTTAGGTGAAGGAACGCGTTTTGCCGCATTTAAAAATACCGCAACAAGTGTAATTCAGCAAAGCACTGCAATGCCTATTAATGATAACAATGCAAACACAAGCGTTCCGTCGGATGCTGAAAACGGCCCGCACGAAGTTCGGTATCTCGTGAGCGATTTACAGGAAAGTAATCCTCTGCAGTTTGAGGTGAACGACGAGGGAAGGGCGGCGGTGATCAAAGTTTTTCCGGAGCCAAATAATGCAGTATGCGGGACGGATGTGAACTGCGATAAGCCAGGCGATTTTTTAGCGACAGGTGAAGTGACATTTGATCAAGAGGTTACATGCACTAATATAGAACAATGCATCACTGTTGTAGAGAATAATCAAGTCGTTGCAGGGCTTGGATACGATCTGAAGAAAGATCAGCAAGACAAAATCACCATTGGTTTCAAATTTAATACAGATACAGGTAGCGCGCGGTTGCAAGTTCAAAAAACATATTCCGTTGCGCTAACAACTGGTACCATTCGCACTAAAAATAATAAATCAGTCCGATGCGGCATTGTTCCGGAAGTTGGCACTACAGGAGAGCAGTGCGCATGGAGTTTTATAATCACCAATCAAATTATTCCAAAAAAAATTATTATTACGCCGAAAGCAGACGAAGACGGCGTCATTATTCTCACCCCAAATCATCCGTCGCAGGACATTGACGCGCAAGAGAAGTTTACGGCAGAAGTGTTCGACGCCGATGACGAAAACATAACAGCCCTTGTGCCGATTGTTTGGACGTATGAAGGACATGACGCATTAAAAGAGGTGTCGTCTATAGGGCCAGATTTGATACTTGAGGCCATTGAAAATCCGGAGAACTCCGGCATCTATAAACTAGGAATTTTCAAGATAACCGCAAAAGCCGGAGACGTAACGAGCGAGCCGTTTCCGTTGAAGATAGTCAACGACGCAACACTGAAAATCGCCGACTATCATCCGGAACAGGGAGAATCTATATGCCGCAACGCCTCGGTGGACGTATTGTTTAATAAACCGATTGATCCTAAAACAGCAAGTGCGATGAAGGTGACGCTTTTGAAACAAGGAGATGCTCCGTGTTTTGCATTAGCAAAATTTGATGGCGGATTTTTTCGTTATTTTGTTCGGAAGGCAAGGGGATTATTTGCGATTTTTACCACTTATGGAGCAGATGATGAGTTTACGCAATGCGAGGAAATCAAACTTTCATTTGACAATCAATCACGACCAACTCGCGTTACAGTCGCTGGCGCAGACGGCGGACTATTGGCTCCTGAAAAAATTTATCAGTTACGCGTCTTTGGAGGGGAGAACGGGGTGAAAGCGCAGGATGGAAATTTTTTATGGGCGACGTCTCCTGATGGATGCGGCGCGGGTTTGCAAGCGGCATCTGGCGATAGCGGACAGTATTGCTTTTTCACTTTTACCACAAAAGCAATTGATGAACCGATGAACGGTGTATGCTCCGTTGATCGCATTGGATTCGCGCCAGGTGAGCTTATTTTGTATAACAAAGAAGATCAAAAAACGATTACCGCGCAGGCATATTCCGGAACAACGCTTATTGATCCGAGTGATGACTATTCATGGAAGTTTACAAATTGGCGCATAGAGCCCGATTCTGGTATAATGCGGCTGTATAAAACAGGGACGCAGAATATTGTGGACAAAACAACAGAAGCGTCGCAAGTTGATGTTAAGCCGGTTGCATACGATGGCAATATTAAAACAGGTGAAGGTCTCGTGCTGGTTGATGTTATTGATCAGATAATCCCCTCGGGAACTGATTTTCCAAGCAAAGCCCCGGTAACGCCGCTTCTTGTGAAAGTCCGTCCGTGCGAAGGGGGAGGCGATATGTTCTGGAAGTTTTTTGAAGATAAATTCGGAAATTTTGAATTTTCGTACTGCCAAAAGCCGGAGCAGTCATCCAATGTATTGCCGCGATTACGAGCGGAACCCATTCCAGTATCATTAACCTCTTCGCGTAATGTTCTTGGTGAGTATTTTTTTGTATACGAACCGGAGGTAAATGATGCGAATTTTGACTCATCTTCGTTAGATGACCGCCTACTTCTCCGTATTTTTCCAGCCGCAAATTATTTTATTTCAACTGACGTGAAACTGCCGATTGAGCATTGGTTTAGTGATAACGAAGAAACGCTCTTTGAAGAAAAATCTCCATCGCGTTCTCATAATCCGGTTGACGATTACGACGCGCTTGAGACAGATTCTGCCGTGTATGTTCATGCGTTGAATGTTGATGAGAATAAGAATAAGATATACAGCAACGTCTATGTTTTGGCTGTAACCGAAGGCGCGTCAGAAAAAACAAAAGACATTATGAGACAACTGGTCGCGAACTGGAAGTTTAACCGGAATATCTCTGATCTGACAAAAGTCATCCAGTTGAAAAACGACTATATGCGGATCCGTCAGTTGGGTTTGTTAGGAAGCGAGCTTGCGCTTTATCAGTCTATTCTCGGATCCGCTCCGTCGCTTTCAGACTCGCGTCAATCCGGAATTGCAATGAGCGCGTGGGACAAAGAATGGCGGGCTGATTCTGCTGACGCGCGAGTGCATTTGGGCGCGGCGCTGGAACAAGGTTTGAAAACTGCGATCACGCTTCCGTTTGATCCATTGGATCATCTCATGGTTTTAGAAGATGAAGCGAAACGCATTGAAGAAAAGTGTTTGAAAGCAACGCCGACAGATCCGTATGATTGTATATGGGGGAGTGAAAGCAAGGCGCCTATGGCTTGTCTTGCAAAGACAGATCAGATTGATTTGCAAACATTGGGGCTTGGGTTTGACAAGGGGAGTGATGGGGTTGATACACCAGATGCTGTTGAGTCGTTTACTTGTTACGACGATGAGGCATACGGAAGCAAGGGCGAGTATTACTGCAGAGGCGATAATCCGCGCGCGTACCAGTATGTGAAAGAGGCTAACGGCTCATTTACATTGTATGGTAATTTAGAGTATACTGACCTTAAAAATGCGTGGTGCGGCGGCAGTGATCAATACACATGCACAGGATGGACAGGAGGAGAGGCGAGTTTTTGCGAGTGGGTTGGTGATGACGATACAGGACAGTGCGGTGTGAGGCAAGTAACGCAACCCGCGTGCGCGAGCGATCTTCCTGTGGATTCACAAATTAACTGCAAAGCTATGAAACAGGAAGATTGCGGTAGTGGCTGTTATTGGATAGATAATGCCTGTAAGCCGCGCGATGACAATCAAAAAACTGAACCTTTCAATATAATGTTTAAGCATTTATAATTCTATGTTTGATGATATTGACACTCCGCAAACAGGCACGGTTCCACAGGCTCCACTGCCGCCGCAACAGCCGGTAACCGTGGCGCGGCCGCGTCCTATCCAACCGGCGCCTCCCTCAAATCTTCCGGTTGGCGCGCCTTTTCCGGAGGATATTTTTAGTTCAACTGATGTAATTCCAGTTGTAACTTCTCTAGAGCCTCAAATGCCTGCGCAGACGCCGTTGCAAGTTATTATTCCTCTTGGCAGTGCTCCACCCCCGTCCCTTGGCACTCCAATTCCACCTATTCCGTTTAAGGAAAATGGCCAAGGACCACGAAAAGTAATCGCATTTTTTTTGAGCGCGCTTATTGTGGCTTTTCTTGGGCTTGGCGGGTATCTTGTATACCGGATTCTAAAGACGCGCGCAAGCGTTGATGTTCTTAATCAGCCGATTGAAGATAGCCAGGATGAACCTCAAGAAGAGCCTGAAGAGGCAACAGATGATGGCGAAACAGAAGAGATTACTGTTAATGAACCCGGTTCTATAGAAGAAAGCATTGAAGAAGTTAAAAATGTAGAAACTGAAAAAGAACCTGAAGAGAAAGAGACTCCGGAAGAAGAGCCGCTGTCTCCTCCAAGCGATACAGACAACGACGGATTAAGCGATTTGGAAGAATTGGAACTAGGTTCTAATCCGCGTATCATTGATACTGATCTTGATGGGCTTGATGATTATTCCGAAGCCCGCATTTATCGCTCCAATCCTGTTCGCCGCGATACTGACGGCGACAGTTACGACGACGGAGTGGAGGTGCAAAACGGTTATAGCCCGACTGGTCCCGGGAAATTAACGAGTGAGTAGAGTGAGACTGTAGAAAAATGTCTTTTGTCATTGCGAGCGAAGCGAAGCAATCTTTTAATTAAGGCACAATATAGTAAAACTAGTATGCCAGACATAATGCCACAATCTTCTCCAGAAGATACAACATTTTCCATCAACATACCGCCGTCAAAAGAGATTACAGACGGGGATACTAGTGTTTTGAATCCTCTCACAACGCCGCAATCTGAAGAGGAAATAAGCATCTATACAATGCCAAAGGAGTTTGTCGGCGCAAAAGGGAAACGAAAAAAGGCTGATACAGAGATCCTTAAAGGATACGCGGCAGAAACGGAAGCGCAGACAAAAGCAACGTCTTCAAACGGACGGACAAAACTTATCATTGGTATTATTATTTTGATTCTCTTTGTTGGCGCCGGGGGAGTGGCGGGTTATTTTATGTTCATTAAACAGGGCGCAGTTTCGCCCAATACTTCATCCCCGCCTCCGCCTTCGACATCAGATAAACCAGTAGAAGAGCCGCCGCCAGTTCCGTCTTCTCAAACGCAAGAAGAACCAGAAAAAGAACCTCTGCAAGACATCTCGGTTGTTCTATCCGGGGATCTTATTCAAAAGCCTGTTGTTTCGTATAATGATCGCGGGATGAAAACCACAGAAGCTGTGCTTTCGCTTGAAAAGGAGAAGAACGTGAATTATAGCATCATCACAATCAACGACTATATCGTTTCGGAAAAACATGAGTATTTTGCTTATGTTGCCGGAGCGCCTTATGAAATACAGCTTCGCGGCGAGGCGCCTAAAGGCAAGGGTGTTCTGACTATTACCTATAGCGAAGATCTATTAAAAACGCTGGATATTATCCCGGCTGACCTTCGCATAGGCTATATGCCGTTTTCGCGATTGAAAGAAGCGCTCTATAGAAAAAAAACAGATGCGCCTGAAGATTTGAGCATTGTCGCAGAGAATCCCGCGGAATCAAGCGAGATTTCAGTTCAGGAAGATGAAGACGGAGAGATAGATGAAGAAATAATTGATGATACTATTTCTGCAGAACCGGATACAGATCCGATCTCCGAGGAGCAAGACGGAAGCGCGGTTGATATCGGCGAGGAGGAAGAGGTGACGGCGTTCTCGTCTTCAGTTATTGTGTGGGATATTTTGAAAGCTCAAGATTTAGACGATGAAATCCGTTCAATTTCATCAGTCCTTGAAGAAATATATGACGGGATTTACGCAATTGTGCCGATGAATATAAATGATATGATTGATCTTCCATACGAGCCGGAAGAAACGCCCGCGCCTCCGATAAATGATGAGATAGTTCCGGCCGCTGACACAGACACAGATGACCTTTCCGATCGCGAGGAGCTTTTGTACGGCACAAGCCCGCTTACGCATGATTCCGATAGTGACGGATATAATGATGGATTGGAGGTTATTAATTTGTATAGCCCGGCTCGCGGGGATTCGGTGCGGCTCGCGCAGGATTCACAGTTTTCCAAATATACAAACACCGCGGAGGGGTATTCGTTTTTGAAACCACAGCAGTTTTTTCCCGCAGAGCTTGACCAGAATAAACCGGGAGATATTATTGTTACATCGCCGGAAAAAGAAGCAATCGTTATGAATGTAGAGAAAAATCCGGGCGATCTGCCGCTTCAAGAGTGGCTCGTTTCCATTTCTCCGGCAATTTCGGTTTCTGAATTTGAATCCTTCACAACAAAGGGCGGATTCAATGTTCTTGTCGCACCGCAAAAAACTACGTATTATATTTCTCTCCCAATTTCCAAATCCGTGCTGGTTGTTTCATATACGGCTCCGGGGGAGTACAGTTATATAACAACTCTGCGCATGATTATTGAGAGCATTACTTAAGAGACTGATCAATGTCGTTATCACTGCACAACCGGATGAAATTTCAATGTTCGCGCATGATATTTGAAGTATTACTGCGGAAAACGCGGAAAGTGTTGAAGTTAAAAGAGGAAACAATCTCGCTTGCTATCATAAATGAGCGCGAGATGCGGAATATCAACCGTCAATATCAGGGCGTTGATGCCTCAACCGACGTTTTATCGTTTGATTACGGAGAAATTTTATTATGTCCCGCGCATATCAAAAAAAAGTACTGCCTGAAATCCGCGCGTGAGATAAAAGAGAAAATGCGCGAGCTTTTTGTGCACGGACTTGTCCATATAGCCGGGTTTGATCATAAAACAAGGAAAGATGAGGAAAAAATGAGTAAGGTTGAGGAAAAAATTTTGGCTTCTTAATTTTTAGATTTAGCTTTCCCGCAAATGGGATGTTCCATTATGAAAGATACTATTATAGCAGGCCTTGACGTCGGCTCGTCAAAAGTCCGCGTTATCGTCGGGCAGAAAATTGACGGCAACCCGTTGCATATTGTCGGTTATTCCGAGGTTGTTTCAGAAGGAGTCTCAAAAGGAGTTGTGAAAAGCGTTGAAGATGCGGTTTCCTCCATTTCCCGCGCTTTTGAACAGGCAGAACGAATGACAGGAATCCCAATTGAGCGCGCGTATGTCGGAATTTCGGGAGCCCATATTCGCTCGGACACATCCCGCGGCGTGATTGCGGTTTCAAAAGCTGACGGCGAAATTAAAGAAGACGATGTTGAGCGCGTGATAGAAGCGTCGCAGGCGGTTTCAACTCCGCCAAACTACGAAATTCTCCACGTTATTCCTAAATACTTTTCCGTTGACAGCCAAACCGGCATCAAAGATCCGGTTGGCATGACAGGAATCCGTCTTGAGGTTGAGGTGCAAATTATTCAGGGGTTATCGGCGCAGATTAAAAATCTCACAAAAGTCGTGTATCGTTCCGGCGTGGAAGTTGAAGATTTAGTGGTTTCAGCTTTAGCTTCCGCTGAAGCCGTGCTTTCAAAACGCCAGAAAGAATTAGGCGTTGCGGTTTTGAATATCGGCGCGTCAACAACATCGCTCGCGGTTTTTGAAGAAGGCGAGGTCATCGCAACGCACGTGATTCCGATCGGTTCCTCCCACATCACATCCGACATAGCAATCGGTCTTCGCACGTCAATTGACAACGCCGAGGAGGTAAAAGTGCGCTACGGAGTCGCTGATCCGGGAGCGGTTGAACGAAAAGAGGATATTGATTTGTCAAAAATTACAGATGGAGAAACAGGAATTGTGTCGCGCCGCCACGTTGCGGAAATTATTGAAGCCAGAGTTGAGGAAATTTTTAAACTTACAGATTTGGAGCTTGCAAAAATTGAACGATCTGGTAAACTCCCTGCCGGCATTGTCATTACAGGAGGCGGCGCAAAACTTAACGGAATGATCGGAGTTGCGCGCAAAATTTTTAAACTGCCGGCGTCAATCGGCGCTCCTCGCGAGGTCGCAAGCGCGATTGACAAAGTTGACGATCCGTCTTTAGCGACAGCGGTAGGACTCGTGCGATGGGGCGAACGATTTGGTTTTATCGGAGGAAAAGACAATAATTTTTTCCGCGGACAGCTACGGTCATTTGGCGGAGGGGATGTGGGGGATAAAGTTAAGCGGTGGCTAAAGGCGTTTATGCCGTGAGACATTTACAAATTCATGATTCAATCTAAAGCGCAATCAGCAAAAGAAACCACGAATGCGGCATCGCGCATTGTTGAAGTGCGGCCGCAACTTGACACATTTGCCCGTATTAAAGTTGTAGGAGTTGGCGGCTCCGGCGGATCTGCGTTGAATCGTATGGTTGAGGCAGAAATCCGCGGCGTTGAATTCATCGCTGTAAACACGGACGCGCAGGCTCTTCAACAGAACAAAGCGCCTTTGAAAATTCACATCGGCAAAGTCGCAACCCGGGGGCTTGGAGCGGGAATGAGTCCGGAACTTGGAAGAAAAGCCGGGGAAGAAACGCAGGAAGAGCTCAAAAAACATCTTGAAGGGTCAGACATGGTATTTATCACGTGCGGGCTCGGAGGCGGGACAGGCACTGGAGCCTCGCCTGTCATTGCTGATATAGCAAGGCGCGAACTTGGCGCACTCACAATAGCCGTTGTTACAAAACCGTTCACATTTGAAGGAGCGCAACGCCGCGCGATCGCAGAGGCCGGCTTTCGCGAACTTGCCGAACGGGTAGACGCGATCATTACAATTCCAAACGATCGGCTTTTGCAAATTATAGATAAAAAAACTACTCTCCTTGAAGCGTTTGCGGTGGTGGATGAGGTTTTGCATCAGGGCGTGCAGGGAATTTCAGAACTTATTACAGTGCCCGGGCTCATCAACCTTGATTTTGCCGACGTCAAGGCTATTATGCAAGGAGCGGGGTCTGCGCTTATGGGCATTGGTAGGGGAAGTGGAGAGAACAGAGCGCAGATTGCGGCAAAAACAGCGATTGATTCTCCGCTTTTGGAGGTTTCAATTGACGGAGCAAAAGGCATTTTGTTTGCAGTTTCCGGAAGCCGCGATCTCACGATGCACGAAATTAACGAAGCGGCACAGATCATCACCAAGTCCTCGGATCCGCACGCAAAAATTATTTTCGGCGCGATTATTGACGATAAACTGGAAGACGAAGTGAAGATCACGGTTGTCGCAACCGGGTTTGCCGGAGACGAGGCGATTTTCAAGCGTCCGGAGACGCGCGAGCGAGAGCGTATTATTCCCGGGTTTGACAGAATTATTGCGAACCCATCCCTTGAGAAGGAAGAGGAGTCGTATCGCGAGCCGGCTTTCAAACCAGTTCAATACAACAAACGCGCGCCGGTTCTCCAAACCCAACTTCCGGTTGAAGACGACGAACTGGAAATTCCGGCTTTCATCCGCAAAAAAATGCAGGAGGAAGGGTAAACATTCTATGCCAGAAACTCAATCAGAAGTTAAAAATACAAGCGGGTCGTTTGATATAGACAAAGCGCTCAATAAGCAGGGTTTTCCTGAATTTTTAGGACAATTTCCTGACTACAAATCTTTGGATTTAAGTGACAATTCGTCTGATGCAGACACAATTAAAGAGCGATATGAGGCGTTTACTCGCAAGAACGAAGTCGCAAAAGAATTAAAAACACTATATCGCGACACCATTAACCGCGACATCGGCATTCGTCTCCCGGAGAGTGAGTTTGCCTGCATTGACGCATTTTTAGAAACACAGGCGATTGAGAATCCGTCAAGTATTGCCGAGTTCTATAAAGATATTCAGGAGTTTCAGCAGTTGCCTCAAGAGATTGCGAGCGCGGAACAAACTTTGAAAACTTTGGGCGGTTTAGACCGTATACAAAAAGAAATTGACGCAACACAAGAAAAACTTCGCGAAGCGCAAGATAAATATGATGTTGAAGAGGAAAAAGATGTTGATGGCAAATGGCGGGGAAGAAACAGGAGAAGAGAAGAAAAAGGGGCGCGGCTCGCGAGTATTCAAAAAGAGATTGAGGATTTGCAAAAAGAATCCATTTCATACACCGAAAAGATAGACACGCTTGACAAGGCAAAGGATGCAAAAAAAGAAATTGGCGAGCGATCCGATGAGCTCCGTCTCAAAATTTTTGAGGATTTCGCGCCGGCAAAAGAGATTTTAGCGAGAGCGCAAAAAGCGGCGCATGATAAATTGAACGTCATGTTTGAAAAATATGCAGACACGGACGATGATGCAAAGACATTACGGCAAATAGAAGATGTGCAAGCGTATTTTGACCAAATGACAAAAACGGATGGGCCGTGGTCGTATGCGGATGGAATAGATATTGAAGCACACCAAGAGAGTTTTGACAGTTGGATTACTCTTCAGTTCAATATAGAAATTACAAGAGCCATTACCTCTTTTACGCTTGGTTCGTCCTCGTCGCTAGAGAAACTTGAGAAGAAACTTGATTCGTATCTGAATAAAGATCGGCTAGGGTCGCAAAAAGGGCAGGAGGCAAAAGAGTTTATATTGCAAACACTGCAACAAAA
>MHJU01000023.1:0-60672 GCA_001818155.1 Candidatus Jacksonbacteria bacterium RIFCSPLOWO2_02_FULL_44_20
GCGAACCGCATCCTCTACACTCCCTACAACAAGAGCTCTCGGAAATCTCTTTAACTCGCGGCGCGCGTTTAGAGAGCCTTGCGGATCAAAAACTCGCACATTAACTCCACGAATATGGAGTTCTTTTATTATAGCTATGCTTGCCGACTCGCGAACATCATCTGTGTCAGGCTTGAAGGTGGCGCCTAAAATAGCCGCGCGTTTGACTCTGTTTTTTGAAAACGCGCTCATAATTTTTTCAACCGCAATTTTACGCTGTTGATTATTGACATCAATCACTGATTTCAAAAGTTTGAAACTATAGCGCTTTCCGCGGCTTAAACTCTGCAAAGCGCGAACGTCTTTTGGAAAACAGGATCCGCCGTAACCAATGCCGGCGCGCAAAAATTCTTTTCCGATTCTAGGATCAAACCCCATTCCTTTAGCAATAGTTTTTACGTCGGCCCGAACACGCTCGGAAAGCGCGGCGATTTCATTGATAAAAGAAATTTTGGTCGCGAGATACGCGTTTGATGCGTATTTGATAAGTTCCGCTGTTTCCCAGTTTGTGATAATTTTCGGGCAGTCAAATTTTTCGTAAAGAGCTGTAAGCTGTTTCCTTGCGCCCGCGCTCTTTTCTGATTGATCTTCAAACCCAAGGACAATTCTATCCGGATTAAAAAAATCCGAAACGGCTTTGCCTTCCCGCAAAAACTCCGGATTTGAAACGACTGTGAAGCATTTGCGAAAATGTTTGTGAACATCGCGCGCGGTTCCGACAGGCACTGTGCTTTTATTGACAACGATAAACTCGCTATTTTTCACATCTTTGCCAAAAATCGCGATTCCGGAAATCGCCTTATAAAAATACGACATATCAGCAGAGCCGTTTTCGCGCGGAGGAGTTCCTACGCAAACGAACACGATCTTTGAGTAGGAGAGGCACTGGTTCAACGCATGGACAAAATCTATCCTTCCTTTTTTTAATGCAACACTCAAAAGATCGGCTACGTCTGGCTCATAAAAAGGAACGCGCCCTTTTTTCAGCGCGCGTATTTTAGTTGAATCTATGTCATAACAAACCACTGTATGGCCTTTTTCCGCAAGACATACTCCGGTTACAATGCCAACATATCCAGCGCCGATAATACCTATTTTCATACATCAACATAGAGTACAGCATTGACCTTAACGCGTCAACGTGAGTATACTTCAATCGCATGGCGAAAATCATTGACGGCAAAACAATCGCGCGCGCGATCGCAAAAAAACTGGAAAACCGCATAAAAAATGCGGCGCTTACGCCGGGACTTGCGGCTATTCTTATAGGAGAAGACGAGGCGTCAAAAATATACATAAATGAAAAACGCAAGACCGCGAAAAAAATCGGAATCGCGTTTCATCTCTTTGCGTTTCCAGATGATATTTCAGAAAAACTTGTTTTGGAACGCATACAAACGCTGAACAAAGACGGAAACATTCACGGAATCATTGTTCAGTTTCCAATGCCCAAATCTTTTAACGCGGATAAAATTATAAAGGCGATCGCGAGAAACAAAGACGCCGACGGTTTTCATCCGAAAAATATCGCGAAGTTTCTTCGTCTCCCCTCTTTGGAAAACGTTTTAGATAAACCAATCCTAGTACCTGTAACGCCTGTTGCTATTATAGAAGTCATTCACAATGTTAAGCTACATCATCCAAACCCGGATTCTCTGAAAAAAATCGTTCTTGTCGGAAAATGTTCAGTGTTTATTGAACCGCTCATACGCTATTTTGAACTTGATGGAAATCGCGACTTTGCAGTGATCCCCCCTGACGATCCGAATCTATTCAAAAAAACATGCGTAGCGGACATTCTTATAAGCGCAGTCGGGCGGCCGAATCTAATCAGCAAAAAAATGGTGCGCAATGGAGCGGTTGTGATAGACATAGGCACGTCGCGAGTTCGCGGACGAATTGTCGGAGACGTTGATTTTGAAAATGTACAGACAAAAGCGTCATTTATTACTCCACCTATAGGAGGCGTCGGACCTGTAACCGTTGCGGTTCTCATGCGGAATGTTGTTTACGCGGCAATCTAAATTATGAAAATCATTATTACCGGCGGCGCTGGATTTATCGGAAGCGCCATCGCAAGGGAGTTAGTCAAACGAAAACATTCAGTAAAAATTATTGATAATCTCGCGACAGGCCGATTGGAAAATCTAAAAGGAATAGAAAAACGCGCAGTCTTCATAAAAGGCGACGTTCGCGATTTTTCTCTTCTCAAACGCGAATGCTCTGGATTTGACGCAATCTTTCACCACGCGGCATTTATATCAGTTCCGCAAAGTGTGGCCAAACCTCTCTTGTGCGCAGACCATAATATCAATGGAACCCGCTTTGTATTAGAAGCGGCGCGGTATGCACAGATGCAGGGAGTGGTGTTTGCAAGCTCATGCGCTGTGTACGGATCGCAAGCGCGCGGCACGAAAACTGGCGAACGCCGCTCCCTCTCCCCGCTCTCGCCATACGCGCTTTCAAAAATTGCCGGAGAACAATACTGCCAGCTTTATACAAAAATCTATAATCTTCCGACAGTTGTATTGCGTTATTTCAACGTCTATGGGCCCGGGCAAAATTTTAGAGACGGATACCAAAGCGCGATTCCAGGCTTAACGCGCAAACTTATCAAAGGCGAAAAGCCGGTTATTTACGGCACAGGAGAACAAGCGCGGGATTTTATATATATAGAAGATGTCGTTTCAGCAAACTTACAGGCGATTTCGTCTTTGAAAACAACATCTGGAAAAACATTCAATATAGGAAGCGGGACTGCGACAACAATCAATCGGATACTCGCAATTATCAGAAAAAATTTATCTCTGCGGGAAATAGATTTTCAAAAAGAATGCATACATAAAGAAAAGAGAGACGGCGATGCTGACTATATACGGGCTAATTTATCAGAAAGTAAAACTCTCCTTGGCTTTAAGCCGACAACCTCGATTACTGAAGGCATCGGCAAATATATTGACTGGATGAAAAGAGTAGCTCCTTGATTTTTCTCATCTATTCCCTTAGACTTCAGAATCATGCCGAAAATACCGGGTTTAGAAAAAAAGATAAAAGATAAATCAGCAAAAGTAGCGGTCATCGGACAGGGCTATGTCGGGCTTCCGCTCGCGCTTGCAATTCATAATGCAGGCTTTTTTGTTTGGGGGATTGACACTAACCGCGAAAAAATCGCAACGCTCAAAAAGGGAAAATCATATATTGACGACGTGGCGGCTCATGATGTTGCAGACGCTTTGAAAACCAAAAAATTCGTCCCAACCTCATCATTTGCTCCCCTTTCAAAAACAGATATTGCGATTATCGCGGTTCCGACTCCGCTTGATAAATATAAAATTCCGGACTTATCCGCAGTTGAAGGCGCAACGAGAGAAATCGCGCGGCGCGTTCACGCTGAAGAGTTGATTATTCTTGAAAGTACGACGTATCCCGGCACAACTGACGAAATTTTAATGCCGATTCTTTCAAAACGGAGAATTGTTGGAAAATGGTATCTTGCCTTTTCGCCGGAGAGAGTTGACCCTGGCAATAAGCAATTTACGATTGCGAATACTCCTAAAGTAGTTGGCGGAGTTGATTCAGATTCAACAAAACTTGCGGCCTTATTTTACGGAAAAATCATTGAACATGTCGTGCCTGTATCGTCCGCGCGCGTTGCCGAAATGACAAAACTTCTGGAAAACATTTTCCGCATCGTGAACATTTCACTTGTAAACGAGCTCGCGCTTCTTGCCGGAAAAATGGACATTGACATCTGGGAAGTGATTAGAGCGGCATCCACAAAACCATACGGCTTTATGCCGTTTTATCCGGGCCCCGGGATCGGCGGGCACTGCATTGCGGTTGACCCGTTTTATCTCTCCTACAAAGCCAGGCGATACGGATTCTTTACGCGATTCATTGATTTGGCAGGAGAAATAAACGAACTCATGCCTCACTATGTTGTTACTAAAGTAGACGCGGCGCTGAATTATTCGGCTAAAAAATCAATCAACGGATCGCGCATACTTCTTGTCGGCGTATCATATAAAAAAGACATCAAAGACACGCGCGAATCCGCGGCCTTTGCGATCGCGGATATACTTAATAAAAAAGGAGCTGTGCTGGAATTTTATGATCCGTATATTGAAAAATTCCAAATTGCAAATTCCAAATTGCAAATTCATAAACTAAAAACACTTGAAACTGCGAACATGGCTGACTTTGACGCTGTAGTTATTATCACCGACCACGCGGGCATTGATTACGAAAAAATCGCGCAATCCGGCATAGCGATTGTTGATACAAGACATGTTGTTACAACTAAAAAGCCCAATATCTATTGCCTTTAATAAATCTTATTAAGAAAGACACACTTGACATCATTTGATATGTTTTGATACTATTCTGACTATGCCTATGCTATGTCTCATCAACTTGATCCAAATACAATTTATACACCGCGTGAAACTGCGCAAATTCTCAAAATCAGCCAAAGCACAATTAAACGTTTGCTAAAACAAGGATTGATCCGCGCCAATAAAGTCGGAGGCCAATACCGTATTATCGGACATGAAATTTTACGCCTCATTTCCCCTGACGTTGACCAAAAAGCAACGAATGTTTATCAAAAAATTAAACGAAAAACTATACAGATGCTCAAATAGGTAAACAATATAAACTTTTTATGCGAGCTTATAATAAAATTCGTATAGGACTCGTTGGCGCAGGATATTGGGGGAAAAATATCGCCCGCGTATTGCACGAACTTGGTGTTTTAAGCGCAATCTCTGATCAAGATGACAATATTCTTGCCGAACGGAAAAAAGAATATCCCTCCATTCAAATCACATGCAATGTAAAAGAACTTCTCTCCGACAAAACAATAAAAGCGCTCGCAATTGCAACTCCGGCCGCAACGCACTATGAGCTTGCTAAGGAAGCGCTTATGGCAGGCAAAGATGTATTCGTTGAAAAACCGCTAGCTCTTAAAGCGAATGATGGTGAAAATCTCGTGAAATTGGCCAGAAAATGGAACAGAATACTCATGGTCGGACATCTACTCCATTATCACCCGGCAATAGTCGCTCTTAAAAAACTAGTAACTGATAATAAACTTGGCAAAATTCAATACATTTCTTCACATAGGCTCAATTTTGGCAAACTGCGCAAAGAAGAAAATGTTTTATGGTCATTTGCGCCGCACGACATTTCAATAATTATTAGCATTCTTGGAGAACCGATAACACAGCAAAGCTTTGGAAAATCATATATTAACAAAGGCACGCCTGACATCACGCTTTCTTTCCTGCAATTTCCCAATAATACAGCCGCCCACGTTTTCGTATCATGGCTCCATCCTGTTAAAGAACAGCGTCTGTGTATTATAGGAGAAAAAGGTATGGCAATGTTCGATGATCAGGCGGAAAACAAATTACTCTTTTATGCTCACACAATTTCGTTTGACAATCAAAATACTCCATGCGCCGTCAAGGCAAAAGCAGTGCCGATAAAATATCTTGACGAAGAGCCGCTGTCTCAAGAAATGGCGCACTTTATTGACTGTATCAGAACACGCCAAAATCCTATAACAGATGGGGAGGAAGGATTGCGAGTTCTGCGCGTATTGCAGGCATGTCAACACTCCATTGATAATAACAAAAACACTTTTGAAAAAATCATATGAAACTTTTTTGGGCTCATCCAAGCGCAATAATAGACGATAAAGCGCACATTGGCGCGGACACAAAAATTTGGCATTTTACACAAGTACTTGCCGGAGCACATATAGGAACATGTTGCTCAATAGGACATAATTGTTTGATTGGGAGCAAATCTCACATTGGCAACGGAGTAAAAATAGAATCAAATACTGATGTATGGGATTTGGTGGAACTTGAAGATTATGTCTTTGTAGGGCCGTCAGCCGTGTTTGTCAACGACTTAAACCCTCGCGCGAAATATCCGAAACAAAAATTTCCGGAGTTCGGAACATGGCTACCGACAGTGGTTAAAAAAGGCGCAAGCATAGGGGCAAACGCGACCATACTCTGCGGAATTACTATCGGCGAATATGCTTTCATCGGAGCGGGTTCTGTAGTTACAAAAAACATACGGCCTTATGCTTTAATTATAGGAATCCCGGGAAAACTTGCCGGCTGGATCTGTGAGTGCGGGACTAAATTAATTTTCAAAAACAAAAAAACCGTATGCTCCGCGTGCCGAAAGCGATATGATAAAAAAGGAGAAAGAATTATTAGAGTTTAATATCGTTTTAAAATATGCACTTCGTTGATCTTGCAAAACAATACAAAACGATTCAACAAGAAATTCACTCCGCGATTGATCGCGTGTTCCAAAACGGAGTTTACATCGGCGGCGCTGAAGTTGAAGCATGCGAAAGAGAGATGGCAAATTTCCTTCATGTCAAACATGCGCTTTCTGTAAACTCCGGCACAGACGCGCTTTTTCTCGCTTTGAAAGCGCTGGACATTGGCCCGGAAGACGAGGTTATCACAACTCCTTTTACGTTTATTGCAACCGCTGAAGTTATAGCAAATATCGGAGCAAAACCAATTTTTGTTGATATTGATCCGCGCTCGTTCAATATTGATCCAGAAAAAATAGAAGAAAAAATCACCAAAAAAACAAAAGCTATCATGCCTGTACATTTATTCGGACAAGCGGCCGCAATGGGAGAAATCATGAAAATCGCAAAACAACATCGGCTCTTTGTTATTGAAGATGCCTGCCAAGCGATCGGAGCGGAATACAAGGGGAAAAAACTTGGCGCAATAGGCGACATTGGATGCTTCTCCTTTTTTCCGGCGAAAAATTTAGGAACCTACGGAGACGGAGGGCTCGTTGTAACGAATAATGCGCATCTTGCGGAAAAATTAGTTTTACTCCGAAATCACGGATCAAGCGAAAAAGAAAAATATCGTCATCTTATTCTCGGAACAAACTCGCGGCTTGACGCAATTCACGCGGCGATTTTAAGAGTGAAACTCAAATTTTTGAACCGTTGGAACGCAAAACGAATAGAGCACGCTAAAAAATACACGAAAATCCTCTCTCTCGTGCCAGAAATTATTCTGCCGGTAACGCTCCGCCATTTCAATGGAAAAAATTTCTCTCATGTTTTTAATCAATACACCATCCGCGTTAAACGCCGCGACGCGCTACGAAAATACCTTGCTGATGCAGGAATTCCCACGATGGTTTATTATCCCCTTCCACTTCATCTGCAACCGGCTTTTTCATATCTGAAACACAAAAAAGGGGATTTTCCGGAAAGTGAACATACCGTAAGAGAAGTATTAAGTTTCTCAATTTATCCAGAGCTCTCTTTAAAAGAGCAACGCTCTATCATCCAAAATATCAAAAAATTCTTTGCGAAATAAAAAAATTCTTGCCAAGACTGGTACCGACTTCCTGATTTCGAATCTTAGCCAGCTTGAAAAAGTAATATCTTCAATACGCGCATAAACATCTACCGTTACACATATGCTAACAAGCACTATAACGAATAAAATAATTTTTATAACCGGAGGAGCCGGTTTTATAGGAACGACGTTAAGCAAAATACTTATTAATAACAATAAAATCGTTCTTTACGATAATTTATCAAGAAATGCTCTTAAAGACACCGAACTATCTAATCATCCAAACCTTAAATTTATACAGGGAGACATCCTTGATGAAGAAACTTTGAAAAATACACTCAAAAAATACAATCCTATGATTGTGCTTCACATGGCTGCAATTGCCGGCATTGATACCACAATTTTAAGCCCCACGAAAACTATGATTATTAACATGATCGGAACGCATAACATTCTGCAAGCACTGTCTAAATTAAATATTATAAGTCAAATAGAACGCTTTATAAATTTTTCCACAAGCGAGATATTTGGTATAAAAGCATTTAAAGTAAGAGAAACGGAACCGAGCCAAATACAGCCAGTAGGGGAAGCGAGGTGGACATATTCGGTAAGCAAACTTGCAGGAGAACACCTAACCCACGCCTACCACAAGGAATATGGATTAAATTCCGTAATACTGCGTCCTTTTAACGTTTATGGACCAGGACAGGTCGGCGAAGGTGCGTGTCATTGTTTTATCAAACGAGCTCTAAAAAATGAACCGCTGGAAATTCACGGCGATGGAACTCAAATTCGCGCGCTTTGTTATATAGACGACATGATTCAAGGAATAGTGCTGGCTCTTGAAAAAAAAGAAGCAATAGGAGAAACATTTAATATAGGAAATCAGGAAGGGGTAATTACGATCCGAGATTTAGCCGAACGCATTGTGAGAATTATACAGTCCAAATCTCCTATTATTTATGCGCCCAAGCGCTTGGCTGATGTTGATCTTCGCATCCCAAACACTCAAAAGGCCGAGGAGATGCTAGGTTACCGCCCCTGTTTTGGCATTGACCAGGGATTGGGGAAAACAATTGAGTGGTATAAAAATAAGCCAAATGATTAAATTGACCGATCCTTGCATACCAAGCGAGGTTTACGAGGACATAAAAAAAATTCTGCAATCAGGATTGCTTGTGCATGGAAAGATGGTTGAGCTATTTGAAAAAAGCGTTGCGGCTTGCATAGGCGCACGGTGGGCAATCGCTGTGAATTCCGGAACTTCAGCACTGCACCTGTCTCTTCTTGCGCTTGGCGTACAAAAAGGAGACGAGGTCATCACATCTGATTTTACTTTTCCCGCGACCGTTAATGTAATTGAGGCTGTCGGCGCAAAACCGGTTCTTATTGATATTAATTTAGCCACCTTCAACCTCAATGTTGATCTCATAAAATCAAAAATTACAAAAAAGACAAAAGTGATTATACCTGTACATCTTTTTGGCCAGTCTGCAGATATGGAGCCAATTCTTGAAATGGCAAAACAATTTAGGGTTGCTGTTGTGGAAGACGCCGCGTGCGCCTTTGGTGCTAAGTATAAAGGACGCACATGCGGGACTTTTGGAGATTTGGGCTGTTTTAGTTTCCACCCTAAAAAAATAATCACAACAGGAGAAGGAGGTATTGTCTTAACTGACAATTTTTCACTCGCTCAAACCATACGTTTATTAAGAAATCATGGCATGACTTATAAGAATGGAAGGGTCAAATTTATTCTTCCAGGCTTAAATAACCGCTTAAACGAAATCCAAGCCGCGCTTGGTATACGGCAAATGAAAAATCTTCAAAAAATAATAAAAAAAAGGCGACAAATCGCGAAGTGGTACGATGCATCTCTTGCTGAAAGTCCGCTCGTGCGGATTCCAAGCTCTCCTAAATACGCAACTCATATTTATCAGGCATATGTGGTTCTTTTAAACAAAAAAATAAAACGCGATAGCGTACTTAAAGCGTTAAAACTTAAGGGTATTGAAGCAGGAATTGGAACATATTCTGTACATCAAATTGAATACTACAAAAAGAAGTACCGCCTCGTGGCTGATTTGTTCAAACAATCGCGGGAAGCGTTAACACAATCTGTATCTTTGCCAATCCATCCGAATTTAACAAAAGCGGAGGTGAGTTTTGTAGCAAAATCCCTTTTAAGCGTACTTAAAAAAACTCATTTATAATTATGAAAATCGTTTTTATGGGCACGAGTTCTTTTGGTTTAGAATGCCTGCAAAAATTAATAGCAATGAAACAGGATATATCCGCAATTTACACCCTGCCAAGCGTAATTAATATCTCTTGGTCAAAAAATCCAATACATCTTGCTACGCATAAAAATTTTACTCGCATCGCTCACACCAACAGTATTCCTATTATAGAGGTAAAAGAAAAAATAAAATACTACGCTCAATCCATAAAATCTTTCAGCCCGAATTTTATTTTAGCGGCAGGGTGGTATTACATAATACCAAAAGACATTTTACGTATTCCCGATCTTGGATGCGGGGGGATACATGCTTCGCTCCTTCCACGCTATAGGGGAGGAGCGCCTCTTTCGTGGGCAATTATAAATGGAGAAAGACAAACGGGTGTTAGTTTATTTTACTTTGCTGGTGGAGTTGACACGGGCGATATTATAGGGCAAAAAAAAATAAGCATAACTGAGCGAGACACTATACAAACTGTATATAAAAAAGCCGCAAAAACCGCGCTTCGCTTGATAGAAAAATATATTCCTTTAATTGAACAAAAAAAGGCGCCTAGAATAAAACAAAATGATAAACTCGCGACCTTCTTCCCGTCACGGATTCCGGAAGATGGAATTATTAACTGGAATAAAACCTCAGTAGAAATATACAACTGGATCAGGGCGCAGACCAAACCATACCCGGGCGCATTTTTCTATACACCAGAAAAGAAAAAAATTATTGTGTGGGCTTCTAAAGTGCCGGTCAAAAAAAAAATTAGGTCCGCTCCTCCAGGCGCTATAATCTATAAGGATAGTAAAAGAATTGATGTAGCCACGAGCGATTATTATATCTCAATCACCCATTACGATACTATATGAGATTATGCCTGATCGGTCCTGCAAACTCAACTCATATCACACGATGGATGGAATACTTTTTGGCGCACGGCAACGAAACACACATCATCTCCTATGAAAATTTTTGCGACAAACCCCCGGACGGCGCGGTTATGCACCGAGTTAAAAAATTAAAATCTTTTCCTATTCTTAATTTAATTATAAACGGGTTTCGCATTAAAAAAATAATTGAAAGCATAAAGCCGGACATCGTTCATGTTCACTGCATTGGAGCGATCACAGCGGCGTTTGCGTGGTTCACTGATTTTCAGCCCATTATACTTACGCCTTGGGGGGACGATATTCTCCTGCGCCAAAACAGAATTATATTGCGGCAATTTCTGCGTTATGCTCTCAATCAAGCGGCACTGATCACATACGGAGGAGAGCCGATGAAGAGAGAAATAAAAAAATTCGGCATCAGCGCGCAAAAACTATTTCCGTTTTACTGGGGTATTGAAACCGAACGATTCCAGCCGCTCTCTCCAGACATGGCGCTAAAAGCGCGGCTAAATCTTCCGTCCGATTCTCGTGTGATTATCAGCACACGTTCTCTTGAACTGGTATACGACGTAGAGACGCTTATAAGAGCGGCGTTGGAGATTACGCGAGCTGTTCCAAATACTTACTGCATAATTGGCGGCACCGGTTCGGAAAAAAAACGATTGCAAAAATTGTCCCGCGAACTGGGAATCGAAAATCGCATCATGTTTATTGATTGGATCCCATACGAAAACCTGCCGTCTTATTTGTCCATAAGCGATATTTTTTTATCCACATCTCTTTCAGACGGCGGGCTTTCGCAAAGCACAGGGCAAGCGCTCGCCTCTGGCGTTCCGGTAATTGTTACGGATTTGGAGGTGAACCGTGAATGGATTCAAAACGGAAAAAACGGCGTGCTTGTTCCAGTTAAAAATCCTGAAGCCCTTGCAAAAAGTGTCGTCCGTCTTTTACAAGACGAGAAACTCTGTAAGACGCTTGCTGGACAAGGACGAACCCCAATAGTTGAGAAACTTGATTACCAAAAACAGATGCGCTCTATAAATGAACTGTACAGACAGTTAATAACCCTCTATTCTCATGACGAAAAAAAACTCTGAAATCAAAATTCTGGTTACCGGAGCGGCTGGTTTTATAGGATCGCATGTCGCAAAAGCCCTTGCAAACAAGGATTACACTGTTTACGGACTAACTCTTTCACGAGCTAAGTGCGGTAGCCGAGTTCATTGTATCTCGGGAGATATTCAGAAAATTGAAACGCTGTCTCGCATCATGAAACGATATCGCATCAATACCGTCTTTCATTTCGCCGCACTCCTTCCCCATTACGACAACCCTTTGAATGACCCATTCCATGTCTTCAGTGTAAATTCGCTTGGGACGCTGAACATTTTGAACGCCGCGTACCGACACGATGTCAAACAATTTATCTACGCTTCAACAATGAGCGTATATGAAATTCCTCCCAGTTCCATTCCGGTTGACGAAGAACATACGATAAAACCCGCGACCATGTACGGAGCGAGCAAGCTCTCGGGAGAACTCTACTGCCACGCGTATGGTTCCGCAATGGATATTACCGTCCTTAGATACGGCGGCGTCTACGGCATGGGACAGCACGAGCATAACGCGGTTCTACGATTTATAAAACAAGCGAAGCAAAACGAACCGATCACTATATACGGGTCAGGGAAGCAGTCAAGCGATTTTACCTTTATTGATGATATCGTTGACGGCACTCTTCTTGCCTTTCGCAAAAACAAACCGGGAATTTACAATCTCGGATCAGGCGAGGAAACCAGCATAAAGAAACTCGCAGAAAAAATCATCGCGGCCACAAAGTCAAAATCAAAAATTATTTTTACCGGAAAAGACACCGACCGTCCGTTTCGATTTTTTCTTAACAGCGATAAAGCGCGGCGCGACTTCGGTTACCGTCCACGATCGCTGGAGGAGGGAATAGCCGAATATAACACGAGCTTTTTTACAACGCCATGAATTATTTATCATCAGGAAAATCATTAATAAAAAAATTGCTTCCAAAAAAATGGGTAAGCGCATGCGGAGAATTTCTCTACAGACAATTGCCAAAAAAACAGGACTCGCTGTTTTTTTTATTGGCTCGCGTCTGGTATACGATACTGGGTGATAAATTAAACGCGCGGAAAATGCGCATTTTAGGCATAGCGCGCCCATATTCAATGGTCGGAAGAAATGGACTTGTTGTTACTTACGATCTTGCGGAATCGTTGGAACAAAAACAAATCCAAGGAGCTTTTGTAGAATGTGGAGTCGCCCGCGGCGGATGTTCAGCTATTATGGCTCTCATAAACGCGCATCATAAAAGCGATAGAATCACTTGGCTCTTTGATTCTTTTGAAGGACTACCGAAACCAACGGCGGAAGACGAGTTCAATCCGGCCGAGTTTACACCCCCCGGCGACAGGCACTCAAGCGACGTGCAGGAAGGATGCTGTCTTGGAACCTACGAAGAAGTGAGCGCCCTTATGTTTTCCAAGTTAAAATTTGCTACGGATCGCGTGCGTCTGGTACGCGGCTGGTTCCAATCCACTCTGCACCGAGAAAAAAACAATATCGGCAAAATCGCATTTTTGAGAATTGACGGAGATTGGTACGAATCCACAAAATGCTGTCTTGAAAATTTATATGACGCTTTAGCGCCAGACGGGTATGTGTATATTGACGACTATAACAGTTGTATCGGATGCAAAAAAGCCGCAGACGAGTTTATGCAAAAAAGAGGCATACAAGCAAAACTAATAAGCGACCGCCGCGGCGGGGCGTATTTCCTGAAATCATCATAACTTCACGTACCAGCACATGCGTATTGCCTCGTTTCTTTTCAATAATCGCACCGTCAAACAAACGCTCTTGAAAAATAGTGTTTGGCTTGGATTTGTTAAAGTGGCAAATCTTCTCACTATGCTCCTTTCAGTGATTGCGGCTAGAAAGTTTGGAGCAGATGAATTCGGAAAATTCAGTTTCGCGATGGCATTTGTTTCACTCTTTTCTGTTGTTGTAACGGCTGGAATTCCGACAATCATTATCCGAGAATTTGCGCGCGAGGAAAAGAGAAAAAATTTGTTTGCGCCTTTGATACTTCTAGGGGTGTTCCTCGGTGTGCTTGCCTTTTTCTTGATTCTCCTCTTTTCCATATTCATAACAGACGATGTACGGACGAAGAGCATCATCATACCTCTTGGCATATATATTATTATCCAAGGATTTACCGGAATTTTTTTTGCGTTCTTTCGAGCCTATCAAAAAATGGAGTATGAAGCGTGGATTAAGATTCCTTTTCTTCTTGTACTATTTTTTGTCGGTATGATCGCACTTTTTTATTTTCCGTCCATTGAATCTTTAAGTGTCAGTTATCTCATAGCAAGCGTCGTCATTCTGGCGTTGACGGTTATTTTTTTCTCCCGCCGCCTGCACCCTATTTCACTACGCTTTGATATGGGCGTGATGAAACATTTTCTTCTACTCTCATGGCCGCTCGCGTTTGCCTCCGTTTTCAACATGATTTACATATACATCGACTCTGTATTCATGGGTTATTGGGGAATGACGCAAGAAATCGGCTGGTATAACGCAGCGTATAAAATCGTGAATTTCACTACAATCCCAATGTTTTTAGTGACCGATGCTTTCTATCCGGCTCTAAGCAGTCTCAAGGAAACAGCAAAAAAAACTCAAAAAATTTGGGATCAATTTACCGGATTCATGATTATTGCCGCTGTCCCTCTTATCGTCGGAGGAATCGCGATCGCTCCAAAAATTATCCGTTTTTTTTACGGATCTTCATACGATCCATCTATTCTGGCCTTTCAAATTCTCATCTGTGTTGGAGGAATTATGTACCTTACCGCTTCCTATAATACCGTGCTTCTTGTGGCCAATAGGCAAAAAATTCTCTTCTTAATAACCGCTATCGGCGGCATCATGAACATCGTGCTCAATTTCATACTTATCCCCCGCTTCAGTTTGTACGGCGCCGCTTGGGCTACACTCATCACATACTTCTCCATGCTTGCTCTTTTTGTGCTGTATGTCCGTCTTAAAACCGAGGTAAAGCCAATAACGCGAAGAGTGTTCTCAATCCTTATTATGAGTATTCTAGCAACCGCTCTCATGTACGGCATAATTACACACTCTATAATCGCCAAACTTCCGATGCTTCTTCTTGCGCTCATAGGCTTTCTCTCGTACTCTCTGTCATTTCTCGTTTTCTTCAAAATACATCGTCGCATTTTCCATACTATATGACCAACCGTTCAAAAAACACCAAAACTGTTCTTATTATAGCGAATCTTCTACAAACGTCTCCACTCATCCCTGGTCTTGCTCGGAATCTTCCGGAATTTGGATGGAAAACGGTTATCATCACCGGCACGCCTTTGCAATCAGCTGATGAGAGATTTTCAGTCATACAAACTCCATATACAGACATGACCGCGTATCTGAAAAAATTATTAGGACTGAAGAGTGAACAAGGATTTCAAGAACAGATCGGAATTCCACTCTCTATGCGCGAAGGGAAAAAATCACTGCCGGGATTGATCATTCGCACTTTACGAGAATTGCTTGCCTACCCGGACGAACAAAAATTCTGGAAACCACATGCCTTGAAAGCAGCCAGCACGTTTCTCAAAAACCACGACACCGCGGCGATTTTCAGTTGTTCACAGCCCCCTACAAGCCACATCATCGCAAAAACCCTCAAAAACCGCTCTCACCTGCCATGGATCGCATATTTCTATGATCTGTGGTCGGAAAATCATAATTATCCATATCATGCCCTGCGGAAAAAACTGGATCAAAAATTGGAACGGAAAACTTTGAAAACAGCCAACGTCCTAATTGTTTTCAGCGCATTTGATCAAAAAAAATTGCGCGCCGTAAATCCAAAATCTAATATTGAAATTATAAGCGGTGGGTTTGAGCCGGAAGAAATCAATGATCAGCCAACGCCGCTTGAGGAACATTTCACGATTACATACACCGGCACCATATACAAAGAACAACAGGATCCGTCAAAATTATTTCTTGCGCTTTCTAATCTCATAAAAAAATGGCGAATCAATCCTAATGATCTGCAAGTAAATTTTTACGGACACAAAACAGAATGGCTGGAACAAAAAATCAACTCATACGCTCTATCGCGCTATGTAAAGCAATGCGGTTTTGTGCCGCGTGAACACGCGCTTCAAAAACAGCGATCCTCGCATATTCTGCTTGTATTTAAGTGGGAAAATAAAAAAGAAAAAGGCGTTTACTGTTTGAAAACATTTGAATATCTGTCGGCGCGGCGCCCAATTCTTGCAATAGGAGGATCAAAAGACGATGTAGTGTGCAAACTTCTTTCCGAGACAGGTTCGGGAGTAGTCGGGCTTGATGTTCCGAGTATAGAAAAAAAACTTGAAGATTTTTATCAAGAATATAAGCAGACGAAAAATATTGTATTTCATGGAAAGCTCGAAAAGATCAATCAGTATAGTTTTCGTGAAATGGCGCGGAAGGTCGCGATTATCTTAAACAAAGCAACAGAAACTTAGTAAAAACTATCTTATTATGTGCGGCATTGCGGGCATCTATAATACAAACGGAGAATCTGTTTCACGCGATCACATCCTTGGCATGACCGATATTCTTCTCCACCGAGGACCTGACGCAGATGGGCTTTATTTTGAGAATGGGCTTGGGCTTGGTCATCGTCGCCTTGCTATACTTGATCTTACGCATGCCGGAGAGCAACCGATGAGCAATTCGGATAAAACTATATGGATCGTTTTTAACGGCGAAATATACAATTATCGCGAATTAAAACGAGAACTAACCGCTTTAGGACGCTCGTTTTCCACGAATACGGACACTGAAGTAATTATCGCGGCATATGAGACATGGGGAGATGCGTGTCTTCAAAAATTCAATGGCATGTGGGCGTTTGCTTTGTGGGATACGATAAAAAAACGGCTCTTCTGCGCCCGAGACCGTTTTGGAATCAAGCCGTTTTATTATTTTTTTGACGGCAAAACGTTTGCGTTTGCATCCGAAATCAAAGCATTGCTTACGCTTCCTTTTATTAAAAAAGAGCCTTATGAACCAATGGTGTATGATTATCTAGCGCTCGGGCTAGCAGATCACAGCCATGAAACGTTTTTTACAAATATCTTTCAA
Organism: Candidatus Jacksonbacteria bacterium RIFCSPLOWO2_02_FULL_44_20; assembly: GCA_001818155.1. Lineage (GTDB taxonomy): Bacteria > Patescibacteriota > Patescibacteriia > UBA9629 > UBA9629 > UBA9645. Next base: position 16,717 of record MHJU01000023.1, read on the forward strand.
CTTGAACCGTCGCACTCTCTCACAATAGAAAACGGTCGCGCAGATATTAAAAAATACTATGAACTTGCCTATACTGATCGTTACTTCGCATTTAATGAAACAGACGCGAAAAAATATAGCGAGGAGATTATTGAACTTTTGCGCGACTCCGTGCGCCTGCGTCTTCAAAGCGATGTGCAGGTCGGATCGTGCCTGTCTGGCGGGCTTGACTCGTCAACGATAGTATTCCTTATTAACTCACTGCTGAATACGAATGGATTCAGCGCTAAAATGATCGGAGAACGTCAAAAAACTTTTACCTCCGCTTTTTCTGACAAACGTTTTGATGAACGCAAGTTTGTGAAAGAGGTTATTCAGGCAACCGGCGCAGAAGACGGATATGTTTTTCCTTCCAGCGAGTGTTTCAAAGAAGAGCTTGAACAGCTCGTGTACCATCAAGAAGAGCCGTTTGCGGGAACAAGCGCGTATGCGCAATGGTGCGTTATGCGGCGTGCGAAAGAGGGAGGCGTTACCGTACTCCTTGACGGGCAAGGCGCGGACGAACTCTTCGGCGGCTACCCTCGCTATATTGATTCATATTTCAATGAACTGCTTTTCCACGGTAAATTTTTGACTCTCGCGCGAGAATTTGCAAAAGCGTCTGCCGTTTCAACACAGACAATCCCTTCCCTTCTCTTTCAGCCGATAAAAGAACTAGCCCTCGCTCTTCCGCAAAACTTGCGCATAATGCTACGGAAACGTATGGATCCAGTTCTATCACTTGTACTTCCACCACTTGCTAAACGTTATATTAATAGGGAAACGCAACGGGCGAAAAAACGAGACAAAGCGAATTTGCAAAGACGTTTATGGCAAGACATCGTAAATTTTAATCTGCGCAGTCTTCTTAGAAACGAGGACCGCAATTCAATGGCGTTTTCTATTGAGACGCGTCTTCCTTTTCTGGACTATCGCCTTGTTGAACGCGTCTTCAAAATTCCCTCGTCATACAAAATACATAACGGCTGGTCTAAATATCTTTTGCGCTTGGCGGTAAAAAATATGGTTCCGGAATCAATCCGATGGCGTCGTGACAAGATGGGATTTGTGACACCGGAAAAAATTTGGCTCGCTCACCATTATGCCTTTTTTGAAAAACTATTTTCCAAAACAACGTGCCTCTCGGCGCAATACATCAATTCAATGAAAGCGCATGAAATGATCACCCGCCTCAAAGGAGATCATAAAACAGGAACCTCGTCTCTGTGGCGAATCATCAATCTTGAACTATGGCTAAAAAAATTTTTCTGATTGCCGGCCTCACTGGAGTGCAAAAAAAAGGCAACCAGACAATGAAAAATACTATTTATTACCTTGCGCGGGACGGATTCAAAATCACTTTATTTACCTTTCTACCCAATCGCTATCACGACCTGTCCCCCATGTCTTGCGGGATGTTTGACGAATCGCGAGACGTTATTGAATATCATCCAATTCCTTTATGGATCACACCTTTCTTTTTTGCGGGTTCGTATATGAAAAAAAGAATCGGCAAAACATCTATTGCAGAACACAAAAAAACCTTGCTTCCATCTGATGAAGTGCCAAATTATTTTTCACAAAACAACCTCTTCGCTCGACTAACTTACCTTGTCTTTTGGTACCTGTATGTTATGTTAGAAACGCCACGCATCATCCTGTATTCGCTCAAAAAAAAGCCGGATCTCTTCTATGGTTACGAAGTATACGGCGCGCGTGTTGCAAGTATTGCTGGCAGAATCCTGCGCAAACCGGTTGTTACCAGATTCCAAGGAACCCCTCTCAAGATAAATGAACAGCGGAATTGGAACACTCTATATCCGCATGGTGTTTTAGGATTAAAATCAAAAGCCGATGCGGTGATTATGGCAAACGACGGAACACACGGGGATGCGATTTTGGAACGGCTCGGTGCTCCTAAAGAAAAAATTTTCTTCTGGCACAATGGCATTGACATCAATTTTGTCATCAACACACAGCACGGAGAAGAGCTGGAAAAAAGGTACGATTTGAATAAAAAAACAGTCCTTCTTTCCGTATCAAAACTTGTATTGTGGAAACGTGTTGATCGGGCAGTATGGGCTCTCTCCGCGCTAAAAACAGATTATGGAGTTAATAACGCGTTCCTCTTTGTGGTAGGAGACGGAACTGAACGAGCGTATATAGAATCGCTTGCCGTAAAATATGACGTTTCTGACTCTATCCACTTCGCTGGCGCAGTGCCGCACGAGAAATTGTGGACCTATTTTACTCTTGCCGATATTTTTGTAATCCTGCAGGATGTTGGAAACTTAAGTAATCAAGTGTTTGAGGCGCTTTCTTTCGGACTGCCGATTGTTTCGCTTGACGATGGATCAACAACAGGAATTCTAAAAAATCAATATAACGCGCTTTTAATCAAAAAACAAAACATTGAGACGGATGTTCCGCGCGCGCTTGCGATGCTTATTAAAAACAAAAAGATGCGAGAGGGACTTGCGAGCCGTGCCAAAGAAACATTTGCATCATCGGTCTGTACGTGGGAAGAACGCATGGAACGCGAACAGAAACTATTGAATACACTCATAAACAATGAACATAAAACAAGCTATTAACTATCCCGATTTAATTCAACTTGCAATTCTCGCTGGGGCAGTGGCATTTTCGCCAAGATTTACTGCTGGAATGCTTTCAGGGGGGCGTCCGCTTGCTCTGCGCATTGAAGACATAGCGCTCCTTATTTTTTGCTCGCAATGGATAATACAGACGCTTGCGAAACAGAAAACAAATTTTCGTGTTCCTCCGTTTTTTACGCCTCTTTTGATTCTCACAGCTATTGAAGTCGTATCAACGCTAATAAATCTTGCTATTGGAACGCTCAACCCTCTACGCGCTCTTTTTTTTACCATGAAAGACATAGAGTATATGATCCTGTTTCTTTTCGTTTTTTCTAAACTCGGGAGCCGCGCCATGATTGAGGCGATGTTAAAAATATGGGTTCTTATTAGCATAGTCGCCTCTTTGTGGATTGGATATCAAATCATAACCGGTGTGGGAAAAGGGTACTATTTTGCTTCTGGAATAGGGGAGATAAGCCCGTTTTCAGTAGGAGGATCAATGCTTATTCTCTCTATATACATAAGTGGAATTTTTCTTTTCTCGCACTTGTGGCTTCCAATTTCAAAAAAGAAAAAAATCTCCTTCGGACTGCTAGCGCTCGCGCTCGCGGCAAGCGTTCTTGCGACGCTTTCAAGAACAGCGATTCTTGGGCTTGCATTCGCGCTTGGGCTTCTCGTCGCCGGGTGTATCGCAAAAATAAAAAAATCGCCCTCTATGCCAGCGGTTGTAATGGGGCTTTTGTTTGCCTCAACTGTAATTATTGCGACATTTGTTCAGGTTCCGAACTTATTCAAGCGGATGCAAGATTTTTCTTGGCATTCTTCCTCAATCACTGTTAGATACGACCACTGGAAAAATCAAATCTCATCAATATCCCGCGACACTCCTTATGGAATGTTTATCGGAATGGGAAAATCTGCTCTTGTCATAAGCGATGAAAGCCATAACCAATACGTTCAATATATTGTTGAAACAGGACTGCTTGGACTTTTATCTTTTCTGTTGTTGATTGCCGTTATAGTTAAAGAATCGTATCGCCAATTCGCATACTCACGCGATCCTTTGATTATTGCGCTTTCAAGCGGTTTGTTGGTAACTACCATCATTATGTTAAGTATTGTTTCGCTATCCTCTATACCTTTCAGAAGCGTCCGCGTGGCTGAAATTTATTGGTTTTTTGCCGCGATCACAGCGGCTGTATGGTCAACTGCGCCAAAACCTTTGAAAACCGATACTGAAAATCATGATCAAATTTGAATTGTGCGATAAAAATAATATAGAAGACACGGCAAACTTGTTTTATAGTATGTCGCCTGCCGGGTGGGTCCGCGCTTCTGCCCCTTGTTTTAAGAAGAATTTGCTTCATGCTCTTGCGACTGATGCGAGAGGAACGCTTGTGGTTGCGAATGATGCTGACGTTCCTATCCAAATCGGATATGTTGCCGCAATAGAATATCCTGTCTTTTTCTGGGGGAAAATCATTTTAGATCATCCTTTATCCTTCTTATCTGCAACCCTTCCTTATATTCTAAAAAAACTACGCGGCATTATGCTATTGCAACCTAAAACATATTCAGAAAATTCCCCCCCGCGCTTCCAATGGTCAAGAAACAATGAACGTACTGCTCGTGTGTTATTTATTGGAGTTCTTGAAAAATATCGCGGACAGGCAGTTGGCACTCGTCTATACAATGCATTATTCAAAGAGCTCGCAAAAAAGGGTTGTGAAATATTGGAAGCGCATATTGACGCTGGAAACGACGCTTCGCTTAAACTCCATGCGCAAGCCGGGTTCTCTATGACCAAATGCGCTATGGGAGAATTCCTAGCTCATCACCGAGTTAATCATAGAGAATAGTTCCTATGACATCGCCCGTAAAACAACTTTCTTTTCCTCATGGAAAAAAATTCGCATTCAGTATTTTTGATGATACTGACGATGCTATAGTTGAAACTGTACAGCCAATATACGATCTTTTATACAAACTCAATATCAAAACAACAAAAAGCGTCTGGGTGTTTCGCCCAAAAGAACCGAAAAATATATGGCGTGAAACAGAAACACTGGAAGATTCAAAGTACTTGACATTTATAAAAACCCTGCACGATCGCGGTTTTGAAATTGCGCTCCATAATGTATCTGCGGATCCAAACGAACGCAAAACATCACTTGCAGGTTTAGAAAAATTTCGCGACTGGCTTGGCTTCTATCCAACATCCCACTGCAATCACGTAACCTATAACACACATCAGAACGACGCTCTTTATTGGGGATACGAACGTATATCGAATCCGTTTTTACGACAACTTTTCAAACGAACTCGGTTTAACAGCGACTCAAAAGGACACGATTCTGGAAGCAAATTTTTCTGGGGAGACATTGCCGCGCGATCAGTCCGGTATGTTAGAAATTTGACCTTTAACGATATTAATACTTTGAAAATCAATCCTTCTCTACCATATCACGAACCCCAAAAACCATATGTGCCGTTTTGGTTTTCATCGTCAGACGGACGAGATGTTACGCAATTCAACAAACTTCTCTCCATACATAATCAGGAACGTATTGAACGAGAAAGAGGAGTTTGTATTGTCTATACGCACTTTGCGTATAATTTTGTCAAAAACAAAACAGTGCATCCGGAAACACAGTTACTCCTTGAAACGCTTGCAAAAAAAGACGGTTGGTTTGTTCCAGTAACCGAACTTCTGGACTGGCTGAAAGAACAACGCGATAATGAAACGATTCCGAAACAAGAACTGACGCGCATGGAGTATCGCTGGTTTTGGGAAAAATTTTTAGAAAAAATTGTGAAACTCTAACCTCTTATGGAACTTCTGCCGCTTACTATCACTGATCATTGTCTCTGGGACGACACGCTCGCGCAGTTTGAATCAGCCGCTCTTTTTCACGAATCAGTGTGGCTTGATTTTATTGAACAAACACAGAAAGGAAAAAAATATCTTTTTCGCCTTGTGGAACAAGGACGCGCTATCGGTTACTTCCCTGCGTTTATATTAAAAAAGTGGCCGTTTGCCATTCTCGCAAGCCCTGCCAACGGATGGAATACTTCGTTTATGGGGCCTGTAATGGAAGATCCCAAACGCCGCACCGCTCCATTTATCAAAACGCTTGACACTTTCTGCCAATCGCAAAGAATTGATCACGTAGAAATAGCTAGCCCGATCCTTGATGCCTCTCTCATGCTGGAAGCGGGATTCTCTTGTAAACGAGGAAAAACCATGCTTGTTGATATAGACGATCCAAAAATTATGTTTTCGCGCCTGAAAAGCGAAGCGCGCACGGCGATAAGAAAAGCCAAAAATCATGGACTTATCGTCAAGGAAAGCAACGACCACGCGTTTGTTGACCGTTATTATAAACAGCTAACGGGGGTCTTTGCGCGGCAAAAACTTGCTCCCACATATCCAAAGGAACGTGTCGCCTCTTTATTCCGCCTTCTCAAGGCAAAAAATCAACTGCTAACTCTTGAAGTTCTCTACCGTGGCATTTCAATTGCGAGCGGAGTCTTTCCTTATGGGGAAAAAACGGTATATTTTTTTGGAGGAGCGGGCATTGACGCATATCGCAACCTTCGTCCTCATGATCTTCTCCACTACACTCTCATGACAAAAGCTTTGGAACTTGGCATCAGACATTATGATATGGAAGGAACAAGCGCTTTTAAGGAAAAATTCGGCGGATATCCCATTGAACGCCTTCACTTCTATAAAAGCTACACGACTGCGGCGCAAACGGCTCGCGGGCTATACGAACGATATTTCAAGATCAAACAAAAAATACAAGGTTCGCTTATTCACCGTTAATAAACAAAAAATCACGCTTTATGCTTCAACAAACTCCCCCTAAAAAAAATAACATCGCCTCGGTCATCATAACGTTTAATCCGGATGAACATTTTCCTTCGCATGTGCGCGCGCTTTCTCCGCAAGTGGAGCAGATTACTATTGTTGATAACGCATCAACCGATGAAAACTTTACTTTTATTTCAGAAGCGCAGAAACAAAACAGCAATGTTCTAATCATGAAAAACAGCCAGAATCAAGGCATTGCTCAAGCGCTTAACAAAGGTATGCGGTACGCACTAGAAAATGGTTTCTCATGGATACTTCTTATGGATCATGACAGTCACGCGGCAGATTATATGGTTAAAGCGCTTATAGAAGCGTATCAAGAAGCAAAGCGCCAGAACCTGATTTTGGACTTAATCGGCGTTAACTTTACCCATCAAAAAACCGGAACAGTTGCTTTTGCCAAGGAATGCAACGATTGTATCTTTATAAAAAAAACAGGAATTCAAACATCAGGCTCGCTTCTTTCGCAAAATGCGTATACAAAAGTTGGGCCTTTTAGAGAAGATTTCTTTATTGACTATGTGGATACCGAATACTGTCTCCGGTTGAAACATAAAGGGTTCCATTCAGCGATCTCGTGCCGAGCGCATATGAGCCACACAATAGGAGTCCCAAATGAAATAAAATTTATGGGTAAATCCGTTTCGGTCAAAAATTACAATCAGTTGAGGCGCTATTACCGCACGCGAAACGGCTTTACACTTATGAGAGAATACGTCTTTAAAGAACCGCTGTGGGTATTTACAAAAATTCTGTTTCTTGCGCAAGAATGGCTTATTTTATTTACGGCTGAAAAAAATAAGCGTGAAAAATTAAAAAGCATACTGCATGGCGTAAAAGATTATATAAGCAAAAATATGGGGAAACACACACTATGATAAAAATAAGAACTGATAAAAATACAAACTGCCATCTCTGTGATAACCAGGGAATAATTTTATACAAGGATCTTACGGACTCGCAAGGGTTGATTGACGGATCTTGGGATATGTATCAATGCAAAGAATGCTCGCTTCTTTGGTTAAACCCTCGCACAATACCAGAGGATATACCTAAACTTTATCCGCGCACGTATTACACTCACGCAAAAGACCACCGCTCAAAGCTAGGGCTCATATACGATGCGCTTCTGTCATCTGTCGTAAAAACGCACGGCGGCTATGGCAGGGATGCCGCTATACGATCGCGAATAGGATGGTTCTTAGGACTTATTCCTATTGTAAAGACGGCGGCGCTACGCAGTACTCTTTTTGTAACCGGTCCTCCGCGAGGAACTCATTTAGATGTCGGTTGTGGTAGTGGCTTATGGTTAAAAAAGACGAAAAAACTAGGATGGAATACGCTTGGCATTGATCACGACAAAGAAGCGATTGCAATTGCGCGCAAATTTGGACTGCATGTACTCTATGGAAATATGGAAAATTCCGCCATAGAATCCAACTCAATAGAAATAGTAACCGCTCGCCATGTACTGGAGCATGTTTTGGAACCGCGAACTTTTCTCAAAGAATGCTTGCGCGTACTGAAGCCGGGAGGACGAGCTATTATTATAACTCCAAACATAGAAAGCTATGGTGCGCAAACATTTTCCAGACATTGGCGAGGATTTGAACCTCCGCGCCATCTATACCTATTCTCTGTAAAATCACTTGCTCTGTGCGCCAAGTCAGCTGGTTTTAATATAGAAACCTGCACAACACTTACGATTTCCGCCTTCCGTATGGCGATGAGAAGTTATCAGATAAAAAATCAAAAAAGAAACGTTTCATGGAGCATTAAAATACGTTCACTTATTTTTATGATGCAAGAGGCAATACTTAATGCCTTTGAAAAGCGGCGCGGGGAGGAAGTGCTTTTAATTGCGACAAAGCCCGATGCTCAAGTAAACGAAGTTTTGACTTCATAACCGTTAATGATAGCAAAAAATATGAATAACCAGCCCTTTGTATCCATTATAATTCCGTGCCGCAATGAGGGAAAATTCATCGTGGCATGCATTGAATCCATTCTAGAGAACGACTACCCAAAAGACAGAATGGAAATTTTTGTGATAGACGGCATGAGCACTGACCATACACGAGAGACAGTCAGACGGTTTGTGAAACGATATCCATTTATTTTTTTACTTGACAACCAACATAAACATACCGCCGCCGCGCTGAATATGGGGATTAAAAAATCAACCGGCTCTGTTATTATGCGTCTGGACGCTCACACAACCTACACGGCTGAATATATATCAAAATGCGTTTATTACCTGCAAAAATATAACGCCGATAACGTTGGCGGCGTTATTAAAACCATTCCTGGCTCATCAACTGTAATCGGAAAATCTATTGCAATCGCTCTCGCGCATTCGTTTGGTATCGGCAATTCTAAGTTTAGAACAGGGATCAAAAACTACCGTGAAGCAGACACGGTGCCTTTTGGTTGTTTTAAGCGTGAAGTATTTAATAACATTGGGTTGTTTAATAAAAACTTACATCGTAGCCAAGATATGGAGTTTAATTTGCGGCTTAAAAAATCCGGCGGAAAAATTTTGCTTTTTGGAGACATTTCGGCTAATTATTATGCCGATAAAACTTTGCTTTCTTTTATTAAACACAATTTCCAGAATGGAATTTGGGCAACTTATCCATTAAAATTTACAAAACAAACGCTGTCCGCCAGGCATTATATCCCCTGCTTGTTTGTATCTGCAATTTTGCTGACTTTGATATTAAGTATGTTTTCCGCTGTGTTTAAAATAATCCTGTTGATTATTTTGGCTCTGTATTTTACACTGCTTATACCCACAGCGGTGCAAATCTCTGTAAAGCAAAAAAAACCTGTATTTATCCTCACAATGCCGATAATTTTTAGCAGTTTACACATAAGCTACGGCCTAGGATCAATACTTGGTTTAATTAAAATTTTACTTGACACATGGAACCAAGAAAACAACAAGAACTCCAGCACTATGATCAGCTAGCTAAAAAGTGGATTAAAAACAGAGCTAATGACAAATGGTTTACAGACGCGCACGGATTGCAACATAACGTATACTCTAGTTATCATTTTTTAAGCGACTTGCTGGCCAAGTATTGTCCTCAAAAACGGGTGCTGGATTTTGGTTGCGGCACCGGTATTCATTCAATTGAGCCGGTGCGTCTTGGGGCTAGCGGAGTGGTTGGCATAGACATTTCAAGGAAATCTCTTGCCATTGCGCGAGAACGCGCCAAACGAGATGGTGTTGCGGCTAAAGTAAATTTTCTAGAAATGGACTGCGAAAGTTTAAAATTTCCAGACGACAGTTTTGATATTGTGTTAGACGGCAGTGTTTTTTCTTCGTTAAATTTAAATGCCGCCTTAATGGAAATAGCGAGGGTGCTTAAACCGGACGGAAAATTAATTGGTATAGAAACGTTGGGGCACAACCCAGTCATTAACTTAAAACGACGGCTGAATATAGCCACAGGAAGCCGTACGATATGGGCCGCCAACCATATTTTTAAAATGTCTGATTTTAAGCTTGCGGAGAAGTATTTTCAAACTATACAAGCTAAGTTTTTTCACTTGACCGTGCTGTCAGCCGTGCCTTTTAACAACATGCCCGGACTGAAACACGCGATTAAACTGCTTGATAAACTTGACGAACAAATACTCAAACTGTCTTTGTTAAAAAGATACGCCTTCAAAACTGTGTTTATATTTTCAAAACCCAAAAAATAAAATGTACCTCTTCGAAAAACAAATTAAATCAGATTCAGCTTTCTTTTTTTACCGCGGACGTGTGGCGCTTTACGCTATCCTTAAGTCTATGGATATTGGCCAAGGGGACGAGATTATTATTCAGGCTTTTACATGTATTGCCGTACCCGAACCGATAATCAAAATAGGAGCTGTGCCCATATATGTTGATATTAACAGTCAGACATATTCAGCCAACGCCTCTCTCATTGAACAAAAAATCAATCAGCTCACCAAAGCAATAATTGTTCAACATACTTACGGCATTCCCGCGGATGTTGACAACATTTTAGCCATCGCTAAGAAATACAGATTGTTTGTAATTGAGGATTGCTGTCATTCCATTGGTTCTGTATATAAAAAACAAATGATCGGCGCATTTTCGGATGCCAGCATTTATTCGTTTGAGTGGGGGAAGCCACTTATAATTGGTCTTGGAGGATGCGCTATAGTACATAATAAAAATATATTGAATAAAATGAGAATCATATATAATACGTTTACTTATCCGCCTGTTACGGATATTTGGAGAATACACATGCAGTACATACTTTATAAAATTATTTTCAGACCCTGTGCGTTTTGGACCATACGCCGGTTATATAGAACATTTTCCAAGTTAGGGCTTGTTATCGGGACATTTAAATTTAACCAGTCCTCTATCACGTCTAGCGCTGATTATAATAAAAAAATGTCTTTGTTTCATAAACATCTGCTTATGAAAAAAATAAAAGAATTGGATCAAGATTTTAGACGCAGAAAGATATTTGCTTCTTTCTATGCAAAATATCTAAATAAAGCAGGCATAAAATCTCTTTACGCGCCGGCCCACTGCCAAACGGTTCTTTTGCGCTATCCTTTGATGTGCAAAAATAAAGAAAATATACTCTCTCTTGCCAAAAAAAAGCGTATAGAACTGACTACATGGTACGATTCTGCCATACACCCATTAAACGAAAAAGATTTTCATTTTGTTAAATACATACAGGGCTCATGTCCGAACGCGGAGAAGACAGCGCGCTCGGTGGTGTCTTTGCCCATGCACGACCGGGTTACCCTTAAACAGATTAAAAAAACTGTTGCATTCTTAAAAAATGCAAATATCATATAATTTGTGAAAACTTTAATAGCCTTATCGTCTGATCCAATTTTCAAACCAAAACTGTTGCTGGCAATATTGAAAAAAAAGCGCGCCTCCATTTGCGCAGTTGTAGTGGTTGGAGAAAAAAAGTACAGTAAAAAATGGCGACACATAATTAAAAACGCGCAATTTTGGGGAATAAAAGCATCTCTGTACATCAGCTCGGCAAAGATTTGCCATAAAATGATCAAGCACCTTCCATTTCCCATATCAGTTAAAGCGCGATCAGATATACGGCAAATATGCAAACTGTATCAAATCCCATGTTACTTCACACAAGATATAAACGATGCCTCCTGCATTAAAACAATCAAAAAAATTGAGCCGGATGTCATTTTATCATTTCAGCATCAAATATTTAAAAAGGATCTGCTCCGTATAGCCAAAAAAACGACTCTTAATTGCCACCCTGCGCTTTTGCCTAAATACCGAGGCGTTAAACCAATCTTTTGGGCAATGTTAAACAAAGATAAAAAAATCGGAGTAACTGTGCATACTATGGAACAGACAGTTGATACAGGCTGGATCGTTTCTCAAGACGTCTTTGACAATAGTCCAAAATCTACTCTTTGGAAAAATTATCACAAGGCTTATCAATTAAGCGCTTCAGTTATCTTAGACGCTCTTGAAAAAACAGAACGCAATCTGTATCATAACCTTTTAAAAATTGATCAATCCTCTGCTTATTATAAATTTCCAACCAGTCAGCACAAAAAAAAATTTATCCAACATGGGAGTAAAATGATATGATAAAAAATATCTTTGATAAAATACTGGCATTGCTGGGGCTTATTTTTTGTTTACCAGTTTTTCTAACTATTGCCTTTTGGATTAAAATAAACGACAAGGGGCCGATTTTGTACAAAAGCGCCCGCGCCGGTCTGAACGACAAATCATTCAAAATGCTAAAATTCCGCACCATGGTTCGGAACGCAGAAAAAATAGGAGGACCGTCAACATCTGACGATGATCCGCGCATAACTCGCGTCGGACATTTTTTACGGAAATATAAACTGGACGAACTTCCGCAACTGATAAACGTTCTTAAAGGTGAAATGAGTTTTGTTGGCCCGCGTCCGGAGGTGCTTTCTGAAATTAACGCGACGCCTGAAAAATATACGAAAATTTTATCCGTCAGACCCGGCATTACGGACTATGCATCGCTACGATTTCCAAACGAAGGAGAAATTTTAAGGGGCGCTGATGATCCGCATCAAGCATACAAAGAAAAAATCCAGCCGGAAAAAATGCGGTTGCAGGAAAAATATGTGGATGAACGATCTTTCTCTACAGACTGCCGTATTCTAACGCAAACCATTCTCACGATTCTGAAAAAATGAAAAAACTACATCTACTCTTCACAATCAAAACATTAAGCCGCGCAGAGCATAGAGGAAAAGAAAATGGCGATGCTTTTTTTGTAAAAAAGGTGAAAGGAACGCTTATCGCTGGTGTGTTTGATGGCGCAACCGAGCTGAAAATCACAGACGCAACTCGTCGCTTGCCGCACTCGTCTGCAACGTTTGCCGCTTTACATTGTAGTCAATCCGCCGCGTGCATGCTACAAAAACCTGCAAGCACTCCTTCTAATGCTATTCTTTGCGCAAATCGCGAACTCAAAAAACAAGCAATCCGTTACGGATTAAATCCTGACGATAGCCTTACCGTCCCAAAAACTACGGCAACGGTCATAAAAATTGATACAGCACAACGTTTTCTCACGTGGGCGCATATCGGAGACAGCATCTTGCTCATTGCATCTAAATCAATTATTTCCAAACTTACGACAAAACAAAATAAAATAACTGAAAATGAATTTCTCGCACAACTAAAATTCCTTGCCGAAAAAACTGGAAAGCCGCCGATCGCGCTCATTCACGATCCAACAGCGCAAAAATACATAATCGCCACCCAAAACCAAGCAAATAATTCAAAAAACCCCAAAAGTTACGGTGTCCTCACTGGCCAGAGCGACGAGCGCATACGCCCATTTATTGAAAGAGGTGGCTTTACAATCACGGAAAAAACTGACGTTATCCTAGCAAGCGACGGCGCAATTCCGCACCACATGAACGATCTTGAAACGAATGATCAACAAAAAGCATATATGACACTCATTCGCGAGAAACGACTCGCAAATCTTTACCGATTCATTCGCAAACAAGAAAACTCTGATCCGCTCCACATCCTCTATCCGCGCTATAAAACGCATGATGATTTTACTATAATATGGATTCATTGCGGGCGCTAAACGCGTCTAAATAGAGCCATGCAACTTATGAATTCTGAAACCATGAATTTTGATAAAGAAACAGAACAACTCCGCAGTGAATTTCAAAAACTAATGCGCGGAACCATCGCTCCCAAAAACGGCGAAACAATTTTTGATGCGGTTCATCGTTTCCATCCGGACGGCTTGATAGTTCTTGACGGAGATATAACAAAGCGAAATCTATACCAAAGACTACCCGCAACAAATCCGGTTGCGCTTGCAACCATTGCCGGGAAAAAAGGTGAGGCATTTCAAAACGCTCGCTATACCCCTACATCCTTAACTGAAAGTGATATTCACGGATCTGTTACCGGCGCGAAAACACGCTTTATTGCCGGGTCGGAGCTATATGCCCAACTAAAACAAAATGTGGCAGATTATGAGCTTACAGTTATTACCAATACAGGAAGTATTAAAGGTTCTCCCATCCACGCTGAAGTAGACGCAAAGTATCTAGAAGGGCTTGGTGTGAGAGAGACAGATATTGCAATGGAAACATCCTCAACGAACACGGTTGAGAATATCGCGGAAACAATACTTCTTGCGCATGATCGGAACCTTCACAAACTCATTATTCTCACGAACGGGTACCACCTCCCAAGAACAATCACATTTTACCGCTCGCTACAAGACGACGATCTATACGAAAAACGCTTGGACCATTTTTTTACACAAAAACTTAACGAAACGCTCGCAAAACGCGGAATGAATATTGATGGATTTTTTACGATCGTGCGAGATATGGAAATTGAATTTCTATCCGCAGAAAGCATCTTGCCGTATCGCAACAAACGATACTTGAACCTCATTGCACAATGGAAAAACAGCGAAGAATATCAAAAACGTCTTAATTCTGAATTGCGGGGTTATACGCAACTTATAGGGGGAACATATGGGGAAAAAATAAATCTATGACCAGTGTCACCTACAAAAAATACGCGACAAGCATCCGCATTGAGACGCTCAAAATGATCGCGCGAGCAAAATCAAGCCATATCGGATCAAATTTCTCGGCGATTGATATTCTAACCGTACTTTACAATGGGATATTGCGCGTCAACCCCAAAAATCAGCACGCGCCGAATCGCGATCGCTTCATTTTGAGTAAGGGCCACGCATGCGCGTCGCTCTACGCTATCCTTGCGGACAAAGGATTTTTTTCAAAAAAATTGCTTGAAACTTTTTACCTTCCTGGAGGCATTCTTGCGGGACACGTTGTGCACTCCGCGCCGGGAGTTGAAATTTCAACCGGCTCCCTTGGTCACGGGCTTCCTGTTGCAGCCGGCATGGCGCTTGCGGCAAAAAGAGATCGCAAAAAATGGCGTGTGTTTTGCCTTCTTTCTGACGGAGAGCTTGATGAAGGGTCAAACTGGGAATCGATTCTCTTTGCTCCGCACCACTCCCTTGATAATCTCACTATTATCATTGACTATAATAAAATTCAGAGTCTCGGCGACACGAATAAAACTATAAATCTTGAACCTCTTGCGGCAAAATTGAAAAGTTTCAACTGGGCGGTTAGAGAAATTGACGGCCACAACTTTCAGGCGATTGAGCGCGCGCTAACATCTCTGCCAAAACAAAAAAATAAGCCGACTTGCATTATCGCGCACACTATAAAAGGCAAAGGCGTGAGTTTTATGGAGAACTCGCTTATCTGGCACTACAAAAGCTCGAACGAAGAGGAGTTTGAGCGGGCGCTAAAAGAACTTCAAGAAAAATAAAAATTATGCGCAACGTATTCATCAAAACCTTAACCAAACTCGCTCCAAAACATCCGGAGATTTTCCTAATCGTCGGCGATCTTGGCTACGGCGTCATTGAGGAATTCGCGCAAAAATTTCCGCGCCAGTTTTTGAACGCCGGCATCGCTGAACAAAATATGACCGGCATGGCCGCAGGGCTTGCGCTTTCCGGAAAAACCATTTTCACCTACTCCATCGCGAATTTCCCAATCTTGCGCCCATTGGAGCAAGTGCGAAACGACATCTGTTACCATAACGCAAACGTGAAAATCGTAAGCGTGGGCGGAGGATTTTTTTACCATTCGCTCGGATCCACGCATCACGGAACCGAAGACATATCCATTATGAGAACACTACCAAACATGACGGTGCTTGCCCCGGGAGACGCATACGAAGCTGAATGCGCAACTCGCGCGCTTATAGAACACAGCGGCCCATGCTTTCTTCGCCTGACAAAAGCTCCAGAGTCCACAGTCCACACAAAAAAACCGGCATTCAAAATCGGCAAAGCGATTCAAATTGGAAACGGAAGCGACGTCGCGCTGATTACTACAGGCGGCATGCTTGAAGAGACAATAAAAACCGCGGAATTTCTTAAAAGGCAAAAGATCTCGGCTCGCGTCATATCAATGCATACTGTAAAACCATTGGATGCGGCGATCATTAAAAAAACCGCGCGCGAGGTGAAAGCGATCGCAACGATTGAGGATCATCAGATTACCGGCGGGCTTGGGAGCGCGGTTGCCGAGGTATTGGCAGAAACCTCTCCTTCTGCTATACTGTTCAAACATTTTGGCATACCTGACATATTCATTAAGCACATCGGAAGCGTTGAATATATTAAAGAAAAACTAGGTTTAACAGCTGAAAAACTGTCAAAAAAAATCCAAACATTTCTTGCACATGACATATAAAGTACCTTTTGTCAATTATAAAGACCAATACAAAGTACTAAAAATACCGATCCAAAAAGCGATTTCACGCGTTCTTTCAGAAGGGCAATTGATTTTGCGCGAGGACGTTTTAGAATTTGAAAAGAACCTCGCAAAATTTGTCGACGTAAAATACGCGATCGGAGTTGCAAGCGGAACAGACGCGCTTATGTTGTCGCTTCGCGCGGCTGGCATCGGGCCGGGAGCCGAAGTCATCACGGTGGCGCACACATTTCTTGCTTCTATTGCGAGTATAGTTCATACTGGCGCAACGCCGGTCTTGGTTGACATCGGAGACGATTATCTAATGGACGCGCGCCTTATTGAGAAGGCGATAACAAAACGCACCAAAGCCATAATGCCGGTGCACTTAAACGGACGCGTGTGCGAGATGGACGCAATTATAAAAATCGCAAAAAAATATCGCCTATCAATCATTGAAGACGCATGCCAGGCGCTCGGAGCATCATTCAAAGGGAAACGAGCTGGATCATTTGGCATTGCTGGATGTTTTAGCTTTTACCCCGCGAAAATCCTTGGCGCGTACGGAGACGCTGGTGCCGTAGTAACGAATAACAAACGCATATACGAACGCATACGCCTTTATCGCGACCACGGAAGAAAAACCAAAGACAAATTTGTATGTTACGGCGTAACGAGCAGACTTGACAACATCCAAGCCGCTGTTCTGAACGTAAAATTCAAATATATAAATCAGTGGATTCTACGGAGAAAAATGCTCGCCCGCCTTTATGCAAAAGAACTCGGAAAAATAAAAGAGGTTACACTGCCTCCGTTTCCTGATAAAAACCGCGACGACGTCTTTCAGAATTTTGTCATAAGAGCAAAGCGCCGCGATGAACTTAAAGCGTATTTAACCGAGCAGAGAATTGAAACCATCGTGTCCAATCCGATTCCATTAAACAAACAGAAGGAGTTAAAATTATCACAATTTTCTCTTCCAAAAACAGAAAATTTTGCAAGCGATGTAATTTCGTTGCCGATGATACCGGAGCTGACAGATAGGCAAATACAATATGTTATGAAACAAATACGAACTTTTTATCATATATGACTATAAATACCTATCGAGAAGTTGATCTTGTAGAATATATTAAAATTTTGAGGAGAAGAAAAACTTTCATTCTCAAAACAACAATGGTTGTTGCCATTTTAGGTGTCGCTGTAATGCTTCTGCGTCCTTCATCGTTACGCTATGAAGCCAAAGGTATTATTAAAATAGGAGCGATAAGCGATGAATTATTGATGACTCAAGCAGAGGTCGCGACTGAATTTTCCACAGAACAAACCGCATACGAAATTCTTTCAGAATTGCGCGCGTCGGAACAGCCGATTTCAGAACGACAACTTCGCAATTTCATCGGCAACCTCAAACTGGCAAAAAGTGAAGACGATTCATTGCTTGCAAATTACCAATATACAGCGTTTCAGTCAGTAGATAAAATGGAAGCAAAAAAAACAGTTGAGGTTGTGCAAAAAGCCATACTCGCCCGCCACAAAGAACAGCATCAGTTAAAAATAAAACACCGCGACGAAATCATCACGCAAAAAGAAAAAGAACTCGCAGTTATTGCAAGCCGCCTTGCTGAGATGGATAAAAAAATCAATGAATTATTCACTCTCCGATATCCCGCAAGTTACGCCGAAGCGCAAGGTCGCGGGCTTGCTGAATATGTCGTCATACGCGCCTCGCTTGACAGCGCCGTTAGAGCTCTTGACATAGAGATTCAAGCAAAAAAACGAGATCAGGAAAACGACTCAATGTCAAGGGTAATCTCTCCTCCTCGGATCCCAGACCCTCTCATTGAAGCAAGCACTCTTGCGCAAAGCGTTATAATAAGCATCTTCCTTGGCATACTCTGCGGCGTCATTGGCGCATTCATTAAAGAATGGTGGCAAAAAAACAGTGTCCTCCTGCGCCCATAAGTAAAATGAAATTGCACTTTAATCCAAAGTACCTTCTGCCGCGCTTAAAACGAACGTCTCATACGCGTTTTTTATTTTTCTTTTTGAGCGACGTTTTGATTATAATTCTATCTTTGTACGCAAGTTTTTTAATCCGTTTTGACCTCACTGTTCCAGATCAATATAAGCAGTTCATCCCCTCCTTTCTCCTCATCACACTTATCGTACTGCTTCCGATTTTTATCCTGAAACGACTGTATCATTTTACATGGGTGTACGTAAGTATTGATATACTCATCTCCGTATTTAATGCCGTCACATACGGCTTTTTATTTTTAGGATTCTTGCTTTTTATCGGAAGAGCGCACTACCTCACGCTCAATCTGCCTCGTTCTATTGTGGTTATTGATTATGTTCTTGTTTTTATCGGAACAAGCGGAATACGTGTTGCAAAACGCGTATATTATGAAATGTTTCGCAAAGCAACGCGCAAAAACGAAAATAAACCGCGCCTCATCATTATCGGCGCCGGAGACGCTGGAGAACAGCTTATTCGTAGCATCAAACAAACAGAGTACCCATTCACTATTGCTGGAATCTTGGACGACAGCGACATAAAACAAAACACAAGCATTCACGGCGTATATGTACTGGGACGAATAAAAGACCTTCCAAAAATCTCTGCAAAAGAAACGGTTGCAAGTATTATCATCGCTCTCCCTTCCGCTAGTTCTTCTGAAATCAAACAAATTGTCGCAACAGCTCAAGAAGCTGGCGTCGCGCACATAAAAACGCTTCCCTCGCTTGCGTCGTTTATTAACCGCAACGCAAGCGTACAGGATATACGCGACATTGACGTTGAAGACCTCCTCGGCAGAAAAAAAGTGAGCGTATCGCTCACTGCGCTTTCTGAACTCATAGCTAAAAAAACAGTTCTTATTACAGGAGCCGCGGGGTCAATCGGCTTTGAGCTGGTAAAACAAATCTATCGCCTCTCTCCGGCAAAACTTATCGCCTGCGACATGGATGAAACCGGCGTCTTCATGGTTGAGCAACTCTTCAAGGATGAATCGGCAACACTGCCAAATAATTCAGTAAAAACGGTTTCTGTAGTAGCCAATATCCTACATAAAGAAAAAATCGGCTCTCTTTGTGCGGAACATCGTCCGGATATCGTATTCCATGCCGCCGCGTACAAGCACGTAAGAATAATGGAACGCGAACCGGATCAAGCAATACTAACAAACATCGCCGGCACATGGAATGTTATTGAAGCCGCTCGCGAAGCCGGAGTAAAAAAATTTGTCCTCATATCAACCGACAAGGCCGTTAACCCGTCGTCTGTGATGGGGATGACAAAACGGGTTGCAGAAATGTTAATTATGTATTACGCAAACGCCATAAAATGTGTTGCTGTGCGCTTTGGCAATGTCCTTGGCTCGCGAGGTTCTGTCGTGCCTCTCTTTAAGCAACAAATTCTCTCCGGAGGGCCAATCACTATAACGCACCCAAACATGCAACGATATTTTATGGTTCCATCTGAAGCGATTCTACTTGTTCTTGAAGCGGCGGCTATTGGCAAAGGCGGTGAAATTTTTGTGCTTGATATGGGAAGCCCTGTGAAAATTATCACCCTTGCGGAAACCATGATCAGTCTTGCCGGGCTTGAGCCGTACAAAGATATCCCCATTATCTTCACCAAACCATCCTCCGGAGAAAAACTGTTTGAAGAACTTCTCACTGATAAAGAACATGTCGGAGCAAGCACAGAGCATGAAAAAATTTTTATTGCTAAAAATCATCATCCATCGGATACAAAACTATTCTTTGAAAAACTGCAGAGTATAATTACGCATGCAAAAGAAGGCGGCGCGACAGAAATGTTAAAAACGGAACTCACAGCGCTTGTGTCTGCAGTTTAGTCCTCCAAACTTTGCAAAAATTTCTCCACGTCATGCGCAATAGACGGATCTATCGCAAGCATCTCGCGAGCGACTCCGCGAGCTTTTTCTTTTTCGCCCAGTTCTTTATACAATGAACCGATTGAACCCAAAAGCGCGATATTCTTAGGATCATTCACCCGCGCTTTTTCGTAATATACTAGCGCTTCTTTCAGGTGATCTGTCTGCCCAAGCACAAGGGCGCTCTGTAGAAACTGCCCGGTACTGTACGGCTCAAAGCCAAGTTCGAATGCCCTTTGTAATGCTTGATATGACTCTTGGTATTTTTCTAAACCAAAATATCCAAGCGAAAGTTCTGTGTAAAATTGATGACGGCTTGGCGCAAGTAAAGAGCCGTTTTTTAATCGTTCAACCGCAAGTTCAAAATACCGCTTGTCAACGGCTCCGAGCGCGTTGTAAAAAATGCCGAGCAGTAATTGAGAAAAATAATTGCGCTTGGTGTTTTTTTCAAGTTCTGTTGTAACATACAACAGCATCTCCTTATACTTTGGCCCATACTCTTTTATTTTGTTTGTCATGTCCATCCCAAGCATGGAGCGGATTTCAAACATATTTACCGGCTTGTAACTTAAAGCCTTATAATAAAGGGCAAAACTCGTCTCAACCGGCTCCTTTTCTGCGGCTTGAGCCACAGCGGCAAAATGCGAGGCAAAAGATGACCGAACATGCGCGCGATAGATAATGAGCGGCACAATAATGATCATCGCGGTTATAATAATTGCGGCTGTAACCGGATTCGACTTTACGGCGCTTATACGCGTTTCTGTTTTAGAAAAACAGCGCGCTAAAACAAGAGATGAAAAAAACAAAAGCAAACTCAACGGTGTATCAAAGGTGAAAAAAAGATGCGCGCCGTAAGCAGTTAAGAGCGTGAAAACCAAAAATGAAAACGCGCCTTTTTCTGAAAACAGCAAAAAAATAGCAATAAGAAAAACCGCTCCGTACGCGGCAAACCCGACAATGCCTGAAACTGCAAGAACCTCAACCCACATATTGTGGGCTTTATCAAAATCAACCATAGCCGACCCTTGCCGAAACCCTGACACTTCAAGGCTAAAAGAACGATTATGCGCCATATAATAGTTCTCTGGACCATAACCGAAAATCGGACGCTTTGTCCATGAGCGAAGCCCATTCATCCACGATAAAATGCGCTCATTGTGAGAAACCCATACTATAGTTGTCGCGCGTTCCAAAAGCGGAACTTTTTTGTAAAGCTCGTCAGGCATTTTATGAAATACGACTAATGCGCCAAGCGCAATCATAACAACACCTGCGCTTGCGCTAATCAAAAAAAATCGCGATCGCGCGCGAAAGTCGGAATTTAAAAATAGAGGAGCCATAAATGCTCCAACAACAACAGACACAAACAAACCAACCCACACCGCCCGAGTGGCGTTTATTAAAACTGCTAAAAGCACGATGATTTCTGCAGAAATCGCAAAACATGCAATAGTCAGTGCGCGAACACGTCTTCCAGCCGAACGCGCGATAGTAAACTCGCTTTTGCCTAAGAGCGCGATAAAAAAAACAATGAAAAGTAAAAAACTCCCAAGAAAGCCGCCGTTTCCAAACCATGGAGATGGCTGAACAACATCGTGAAAAAAGCCTTCATAGAGAACATGCGCGCTTACGACAAGCCCAGAGAGCACGAAGGGAATCAAAAAAAATCGCGCGTCGCGCGCATTGCGGATCACGCTTAAAGACATAAAATAAAACACGCCGATATGCAAAATTAGAAACACGCCTGTCATACGCTCTTGCGTTCCCCAAAAACTTCGCACAGGATCCGCGCTAAAAAAAACAGCCGCCATAAGCGCGGCTAAAAAGACGAACACAGCGGTGTTCAATAATGATCCCCTTTTCTTAAGCGAAAAAATCGGTCGGTACTCGGGATACAAAAGAATAAGCGCGGCCCAAACAATAGATAAAATTTCAATCAAAATCATCAAAAAAAGCGACCTTCCATAGATATAGGGAAATAAACTCCAGATGCTGATTAAGAATGGAGTGAGCCCTGTTGCAGAAATGCCGATGCGTATTGCAAAGACAAGAACGGTTTCAAGACGAGGTTTGTTCATAAATGATAACGCTATTAAAATTCAATTCTCGTAAAAATTGTACTAGTTCCGCGTAAAAAAAACAACCCCGCCCTTTTAAGAGAAAGAGCGGGGTGTTTTCGTAAAGCCAAGCGTTAAGAGCATGCTATCTTAACTCTCTGGCCTGCCTAACGGCAGTCAGGCTATACTTCTAAACTACTAGGTTGCCGGTTTGACACGTGTTTGGCCAAGGACTTTATTTATAGTAATTCCAGGCCATGAGACGAACGATGTTGTGACGTTGTCTGTGGAATCATCATTGTCAGACCAGACAATATCTCCGGCAGAAAGATTAACCGTGCTTTCTGTCCCAACAGTGCCAAGGTTTGTAATAGACACCTGAACGCTTTCTCCTGCGCTACTATCAGCAATTGTGGCTGTCACAACAAAGATTGCTGATGTGCCCGATGCAATATTTGGAAGCGATGAAAGCGCAGAGGTATTGGTTGAGTTGAAAGTGATATTACTAGTGCCAACAGATGAAGCGTTTACGACTATATTTGAAGCGTCAGTACGATAAATCTGAACATCGCTAAGGGTGACATTGGTCGCGCTTGTTGTCAACTCTAAGTCGGTCAAGTCAATCGCTGCATTCTCATTTCCGCCGGTGTCAACCGCAGCTGTTATCTTAAAGCGAAATATCTCAATGCCAGTTCCGTCACTTAGTGGAAGAGTTAACCCATTAACTGGTGCGGAAGTCTCAAGTTGCAATGCTGTGATATCCGTAATAAGCGACCGGCGAACATGGAGTGTGTTGCTCGTAATATCGTTATTCGCCTGATTGGTGTCGGTTGTGGTAGAACCGAAGAAAATCTTGTTCAGAGTTGCTGTGTTGTCTGTTTTATACGCGAGCGTTGCATTGGAAGACACGCCGGTTGCAACGATAGAATCGTTTGTATCAGCCGCTGTTTCCGCGTCAACATACCACGCGATTTTATCTCCGCTGTCTGCGGTTGAATTTGGACCGGTGCCGATCGGGCGAACGTCAGTTACGACCCTTAACACTTTGTCTACGTTTTTATCAAACGTCATAAAGGTGGTCTGACCGTTACCGAATGTTACTTCAGAACTGCTTTGCACATACGTTCCTGGAAGTGTGAACGAACCGCCGTCAGTAAGATACACCGATTCAACTGAATCATTCGCGCTTGTGTTTACAAGATCAAGTATTAATGTCTTTAAGTCAACATTCTCGTAGTCGGCGTTGAATTTCAGATACAGTGTCTTAGCGCCTTTTGTTCCGGCAAGAACTTGTGTTGAAGCGGCATTGGTATCGTTACTATCATCTTCACTGACAACAAGCCGTCCGGATGCGGTAGCGGTTACAGATCTTCCGGCAATAGCAGTTCCGTCTCCAACTATAGCGCTTGCTAGAATTGTTGATGTATCAGTATCAGACATTTTTTCCGCGCCTATGAAATCAGCTGACAAGCTGATTGATGCGAGTTGCGTTGTGATGGCTCCGGAGAAATCTGTTTTCACAACCACATATTTGGTCTCGTCTTTCTTAACAACCAATCCCTTGCCGCTGTTTAAGCTGGAGAACGTAAACGCAAAGTTAGCTGTGCCTGTAGTCGCTGTTTTACCTGTCTCAAGAGTCGCAAGCGTTTTCCCGCTCGCATCCGCCTCATATAAAGAGAAATTCGTCAGGTGGTTGGACCCTAAAGCGGTATTTACTGTATCAGTATCCTCAAATACCATTGAGGTTATCTTTGCATCGCCGCCGCTTCCGCCAATAACTTGCAACATAATCATCGGAATATCTTTTTGGTTTGCAACCGCGCTTTCATTTGCAAGCGGAACGTTTGTAACAGTTAAGGTCGTGTCAAGCAAGGTAACTGTTCCAGCATTTGAGATGGCCGCGGCCGGCTTGATGTTTGTTACCGCTTTTCCGGCGCTGTTTTGCGCATCAACTGGAGTAATGGTTGCGGCAGTATCTCCGACTGCTCCGGCTGTGCTACTTGCGGTCATTATGAACTTCCATGTGTCGTTTGCCAATGTTCCCGCATCGTTTGTGTCGGCAATCACATCCCATGTAGTTGCGCCTTTTACGTCAAAGTTCGCAAAGTAGAAACTCTTTTGGGTAGCGACAGCTCCAGCGTCTGCGGCAGTTGCATCAATCACTTGAGTACCTCCAGTTTTTTGTATAAGCTGAATGTTTTCAATGTCCGTTTCTGCCGCGGTTCCGCTAATTGATATATACCCATACATCTTTTTGATGTTAATGGTCTCTCCTGTGGCGGCGAGGATAGACAGGTTTGCAAGCACAATATCGTTTTTCTTGCGGTCAATTGAATACGACGCGGGACCTGTTGCTGAAATGGTTAATTCTCCGGCGCCGATAGTAATCGCTGTGCCGCTAGATTTCTGTTCAGTCCATGTGGCTGTTGAGTCGGCGGTTGGGCTAGCTGGAAGGGCAGTGGAATCCACAGTTACGCCATAGCCAAAGGAAAGCCCAGTGGCGCTCACATCAGCCGCCTCTTCAATTGAGAATTGAATCGTTGAAGTTGCGCCGCCTACCACGTCTCCGTAGAGTTTAATAGTAAGGGCTTCACCTTTATCAAAGGTAAGGTTGATGTTCTTCAAGGTTACATATTCGCCGCTTGTTACCGCTTCCGTGCCTTCAATTTTTGTTCCGCTCTTGTACAAAGCAAAATTGATATAGTCAGAAAGTTTTGCTGAACCGGTGTTTCTGAAGCGTATGCTGTTTAAGCGGATTTTTTCAGCAGAGCCAGCGGTAAATGAAAAACGAGATAATTCCTGCTGTTGCTCGCCGACAAAAATATCAGTATCTGAAACCGTTCCTGATGTAACTGTCATTTCACCAACTCGGGTTGTTGAAGTGGACACAAAATTGCCCATTATCGGGAATGTGCCGCTTACAGTGCCGTTTGATGTGATGTCTCCAGCGGCTTTAATGCCGAGCTTGTGCTGGCCAGTTGCCGTGATTGCCGCCATGTCGCCGACAATAGCAAGCGATCGCGGTGTGCCGGCCTTGAGCATCAATCCGGAACCAAAACTGAATAGCGCTTCATTGTCAGAATTAAATGTGCGGGCTGTTGTATATTTCACACCGTCAACATAAATATAAACGGATGCAAAATTTTCGCGCGCGCCAAGACCATCGCGAAAAACTTTAATTGAACTTATAGTTGTATCAGTTCCTGCTGACACATTCAACTTCGTGAACACATTGCCGTATGACAAAGTCGGCGCTAATGTGCCGGATGGCGTGTCGCTCGCGAGCGAAATCGCGACTGTTCCTCCCGGAGGAGTTACAGTTGTTGTAACCGCGACTGGCCGATTGATTGAAGTGTCGGGCCCTGTAATCTGCGAGGCCGATGTCGTGTATGTTTCAGTCGCAGGAATTGTTACAACCGCTTTCCATACGCCACCGAAGTTAGAGAAGAACGCCTCTTCGTTTACGATCTCTTTTTTTAGAAGAGCGTCGCCTTCTTTGGCTGTGTAATAAACCGTCTTTGAATCCGCGTATTTTGTGAGCTGTCCTTCGCGGATTTCGGCTGACATTGTTGCAGAGGTAAGTTTATTGCCGGTTGAGTATGCTCCGATCACTTCATCGGTTACATAAAATACTCCGGCGCTGGTGTATCCAAGACCGGTAAATGTCGCCATCGCGTCAAATCCTCGTTTGGTAGTTCCAGGCTGAATGACAAATACCTCCGGGTTGCCTGTTGTTCTGACAAGCGACCCTGTGCGAAGTCCGCACACGCCTTTGTCTGTATATGTTGATGTTTCAACGGTCATGATATCCTCCCACATTTTTAAGCCCTTTGAACGAAACTTTGACCACATAACATAGTGATCCGGGGATGTGAGTTTGCAAATGGATTCGCCATCGCTCAAAATCACATACACGGTTCCGCTTGTGGGGCCCTTGATGATATCGCCGGCTTCAGCCGAAGCGATTGCAGGAGTAACCAAACCGGTTATTAAAGAAGCGCCAATGCTCCACAAAATGGTTGTGGAAGCTACAAATGAGGCGACTCCTTTGTGAAGTTTATTACTCATACGTATTGTATGCTTGAAAAAACCTTTGCGATTCGCATTAATTTTTTATTTCAAAAATATGAAACGAACCGCTGGCTTTATTTTTTTACCCTGTTATCGTTAAACGCATATCTTAAATGCCTTTTCACGATCGTCCGATTTTAACGGACTCGACCTAAAATCGCGAAATATATTGAAAGACATTTTACTGATATGCATTTTGTGCGATTCAGGGGGTGTTACGCTAATAACACGCTAGGAATAAACGCTCTTTATTATACTGTTCATGAAAAAGAGCGTCAACTCTTAAAGTATTATTTCTAAACTTTGACAAATTTCCCCCTCCTTACGAAGGAGGGGCTAGGGGAGGTTTATTTTAAGCCGTTTATAAACCCCTCCCAACCTCCCCTTCGTAAGGGGAGGAATCTATTTAAAGCCATTTTCACAAAATTTACCAAAGTTTAGTTATTTTAATTGTTATCTGACTGCACTAATTTCTGCGCCTCCTTGATTGCCGACCACGCGCTCTTAAACTCGGACTGCAAAACAAATTCTTTTGCTTGCGCAATAAGATTGTCTATTGTCTGAATGCGCTCTTTTTGTTCTCTCTCACTGGACTCTTGATCAATAATTGCTGTAACATCTAATATCACTTCCTCTGTTTTTACTTCTTCTTCCGAAGGGACTGGCGCGGGTTCGCTCTTTGATTCTGCTTTTAACTCTTGCACAGCTTTTTCAAGATCGCTCATAGCGCTTTCTAAATCCATTCGCACTTCCTCATCTGCGCTTTCCGGTTTGGTTGGTTGTTTTGGAGATGTTGACTCTTGCGGATTTTCTTGATCTTCAGCTTCAATAAGAATTCCCAGTGTCGTAAACTCCGCGTCAGTAATCTGCAAACTTACTTTTTGTGTTACTTCGCTTGTCTCTTCCGATAGCTCTCCTTCAGCGACTGCCGTATTCAACTCTTTTATTGACTTTTTAATATCAGCCACGCTCACTTTCACAGCTGAAACAGCATCGCGAACTTTCTGTGTTTCATTCTTATTTTTCCCAAGCTCGTTTATTTGTTTACTTGTCTCTGAAATGTTGCGCGATAAATGTTTCACCACGCTTTCAACTTTTTTTGATTTATCTTCAGCTCCCGCGGAACTCGCGAGAATTGTGTCAACTTCATTCTGCCTTTTTTTTGCAAGCGACGCCTCTTTGACGACCTTGTTCTGATCAGACATAACTATAAGCGGCATCCGTTCTATCGCGACTCGCGCATTGTAAAGCGGCTCTCCCGGGTTTGCTCCGTATAATGACGGAATGATATGCGCGCTTGTTGCGATTACTAACAAACAAAAAACCCCGACAACCGCGTACGCGACGCTTTGCGGGGTAAATAAATTAGCGAAAAAAATAGAAAAAATTGTGTATTGATGAGTTCTAGATTCATTAAACTGACGGAACGCTATTTTATCCATTAACCGCTCTCGTAAAAAAAGAAAACGAGCCGTTTCCGGAACATCGTTTTTGAGCTCTGCCAGTTGTTGCTTGATATTTTTCATTGCACTTAATAAGACGAGGAAAAGACGATTTTGTTACAGTTTAGCTTAAATGTCCTAAAATTCGTTTCAGTTCCTTCAGACCGCGAAATACGAGAATCCGCACAGCTCCGCTTCTCTTCCCTAAAACAACGCCGATCTCCTTGTAGGAAAGCTCATGAATGTAGCGCAATGTTACAGCCTCTTGATGCTCTTCCTTAACCTCTTTAAGAGCCTTGTATAAACGCTCGCGCCGATCGCGCTCTATTGTTGTCTCATATGGGCTTTGCGCCTTAGAAGGAAAGGTTTCACTAACTTCGTTGAGCGAAACAACTTTTCGTTTCCGATGATGATCAGCTGTTAAATTTCGCGCGGTTTCATAAAGGAACGCCCGCACGTTCTTCACCAGTTTCCCTTTCTTAATATACTCCCATACCTTAAAAAATGTTTCCGCCGCGATGTCTTCCGCGGTTTCCTGATGCGATGTTCTGAAATAAATGTACGCGTAAATATCCTGAAAATACCGGTCGTAAATTTTTCCGTAGCTTTCTCTAGAGCCGATTTTTGTCCTGATAACGAAAAACGTGTCCTGGGTTTTCCGGATAATGGATGGCTTTTTAGACATTATTTTGCTATATTACTCTTCGCTATCGCTTCTTGTCAATCAATATATGCTGATTTCAATTATTACTTCAACTTATAATGAATATCAAACAGGCGAGCTTAAACTGGCGATTGCATCCGTGCTTCAACAAACATACAAGCATTGGGAGATGATTATTATCGGGGACTGCACTCCGTATGGAGAAAAAATAGAACGCCTGATTGCAGAATTAAACGACGCCCGCGTGCAATTTTTTAATATGGGCAAACGCTCCGGACTTGAATCCCCCGGCACAATTCCGAAGATAAAAGGAATCTCGCTTGCGCGCGGAGAACTTTTGGCATTTTTGGACTCGGACAACGAATACTTTCCGGATCATCTGGCGCGATCTCTAGAGGCATTTGTAAAAAATCCGTCTTTGGATTTAGTGTATGGAGACACTCTTGTAAAAATATCAAATGTCAAATATCAAATGTCAAATCTTTGCGCATTTATATGGAGAAAACCGGAGTGGAACGAAAAAGCCGCGACAATGCTTGAACGAATTAATTTTCTGGATATGTCAGAGCCGGTATTTCGCAAAGAGGCCTACATCGCCGCCGGAGGACTGTCTTCTACGCATCACGCTTCTGATTGGTTCTTGTGGCGCGCTATGATTCGCGCCGGGCGCGGACGATTTTTGCATATCAATCATCGCGGGCTCATTTACAAAACGCATTCACTGTTGCATCATTTATCCTATTATATCTTGATGCTGGGAGTAAAAAGTGATATGCCGTATAGATCGCTCAAGTTAGCATGGATGCAGAAACATATTCAAAAAAGATTTCAAAAAAAATATGGAAAATCATAAACTCAAAACTGTAAATCAAATCTCAAGACTAATCTGTGTTTTGAGCGCCGCGCTCTTTTTGATTATGGCGCCTGATGCCCTTTCTACCACATCAACTACAATTTCATTAAATGATTACATCGCTTATTTCTACAATAAACACAGCGCGTTTCTTAATGAAACATACCAGACAACATTTCGCGCATGGCACTTTGACATTCCATACTATGAGCCTGACAAACGGTGGATGAAAACAAATATGAGCCCGCGTTATCAGATGAGCTCTGCGGCGTTTTACGCCTATCAAATGCAAGACAGTTCCCGCGCGCGCGTTCTTGTGCGGGATGCAATTTTGGACACGACAATACGCTATGAAAAACAGGGGCCGTCTGAATCGTTTGAAGGAGCGATCGCCGCTTTCCTGACAGTGCGCCTTCTGGAACGAGAAGAAACTTTTCCAAAACATAAACGGCTCTTCAATGCGGAGGAGAAAAGAAAAATTCTTAGCATACTATCAAAACGATTATTTCTCGGACTTCCGACAAAAGATACGGAAAACCGAGCGGCTCTTGCAGGCGTATACTGGTACTATACTGGAGCTTATCTTCAAAAACATGGGATACTTAACGATTCAGAATTTCAAAAAGTCAAAGAAAGAGCAAAGGCAAAAATTGATCAATCAATCAAAGAAACTCTTGCTCGTCCTGATAATAGATATCGTGAAAAAGGGCTGTTTTCACTGCACTATCATATAGTTGAAACATTTATGCTTCTTATGTACGGACACCTCGCGAACGAACCAGTTTATATGGAAAAAGCTCGCGCGATGACTGATGTTATAAATTCTCTTGCGCAAGACGATGGATTTCTTGACGCTCATATCGGACACAGACCAAGCGGAATAGGAGCGCAAGGGTACTTAATGGCAGGAGTTCTGAACCTTTATTTCAAAAATAAAACGCGCGCCGAGAAATTTTTTAATTATTCTTACGGCGCGCGATTTTTTAAGGATTTGCGTCATCCAAATCGTCTTGTATGGTACGATACAAAATCATCATCGCCAATTTTTAATGACGACATTTCTTTTGTAAATATGGCTGAATTGGCTCTAATTCTTTTCCAAAAAGACGCGCCAATTTTAATTGCTACATTGCCCTAACTTGGAGTTTGAACAGCTGTAGTTTGTTCAATTGTAGGCGTAATGGATGATTCTATCGGGATTGGTTGAATTTGCGCAGGTTCTTTAGCCTTCAGTTCTTCCATCATTTTCTCTTCGCCTATTCTTTCCATCTCTTCCCGCTCTTCCATTTTTGAATTCATCTTTCCTTCAAAATCAGACAATCGTTTCAAAATATCAGTTCTCGTCTTTGCGCTAGCCTTATACGATTTGCGCGACACGTCAGTCACTAATGGATGTACTTCGTTCAAAATTTCATTCGCGACGCGAAAATCGCCTTCGTTAATTGCTTCTGTTATAGGAAACAACATTTCGGAAAGTTCTTTCTGAATCTGTTTATCGCGCACGCGTTTAATAAGATCGTTTATCTCCTTTAAGCGACGGATCGCTCCTTCAAGCTCGCCCGGATGCCCGCTTTCCTGAATAAATTGTATCTCCTCCATTGCGCTTTGCGTGTCCCCTGCTTTATACAAACGATCTGCCTCTGCGTGAGCTGTTTTTAGTTCGGACAAATAATTTGTAACACCTTGCATGTCTATTCCTAAAGTTTGATACGCTTTGAGTTTTAATAATTTTTCAATACGCCGTATGGCAAGAGGAATATCTTTTAATATCTGCGGAAGTTCAATTTGGGCCCTGACGGCGCCTACCTCCTCCCACATGCGCGCCTCGTAAAACTCCATCAATACCTCGCGCTCTGTGTAATCAGAGGGCGGGTTTTTAATATTTGCCGCAAAAGTATCAAGCTCTTTGATAATCTCATTTAATTTATGTTTCACTTCTTCTCTGTTTTTCAGCCGCGCGACGCGTTTTGAAAGCCCGCGGGCTTCTATTTTTAATCGTCCTATTTCACGAAACGCGTTTTCAACTTCGCGCGGATCAACAATATCTTCCGGAAATACTTGTTCCTCAAATTTTTGAGATTCGTCCGGAGGCGGCTCTAAAATAGGTATTGCGTCATTTTGGGCAAGGAGCACTCCCAACCCAAGAAATAAAATAGCAGAGGTCGTGTACCCGACGTGATGACGTTTTCGTTTCAGAAGGTGTTTAAATTTTTTAAGATGCTTTTTCATACGTCTAACTTTGCAAGGGCCCGGGTGGAATTTCCGAGCCCTCGCTAGTTTCTCTTTACTGTGAAGCTGTTTTAACTTTTGAAGATGGTTGCTTGGTCGCCGGTTTGCGCGTTGCTCCGCTGTAGGCGATAGCGCGCGCCTGATCCCATTCGGCTGAAGTAGAAGGATTGCGTCCGTAAATCGCCTTGAAAATTTTGATGGCGGCTCCTTCGCTTCCCAAGTTGCGTTTTCCAGGGCGCAAACCGTACGCCATAATCGTTACCGCCGCGTTATCGTTTGCCGCTTTCATGTCCGGCGCGCGCTTGTATAACTTCTCAAAGCTCTTTTTTGCAAGATCCTCTGCCGTCTTTGAGGTTGCGCCGGGCCATCGGCCCTTTGCTATCTTTACAACGTCGGCCCACGCGATTTCAGTTTTTGGCAAATCCCCAAACGCCGCTTGATAACTTCCTATCACTCCCGCGCGCTCGCCAACTCCAAGCGATATGGTTTCCGGAGTGCCGTATGTTACAAAGGCGTCAATGGTAGTTCGTTCTGCCGAGCTTAATTTTGTCTTCCCGACAACTTTATTAACGATGCTCGCGAATTTCTTTTCAAGCGAAGTATCGCGTTTTGCATTGACAAGTTTCACAACATCATCAATTGATCCTTTTATAAGCACTTTTGCTTCGCTTAGTATGCGTTCAATTTGTAATATCGCGGCTGATTTTTGAGGGGCTGATGGCGCATAGGCGATTGGTTTCTCCGGCGTTTTTACAACTGGTTTATTCTGTAAATCCTCTACTGTTGATGATCCTCCGCTACTACCGCCACTAATGGTCCCAGGACTCGTGGTTCCACCTGTTGTGCCAGTAACGGTCGGGGTGCTACCAACCGGCGAATACACAATCGCGAAATCTGTGAAGTGATCTGTTTGCCCTGTAATTTTATTATTTGTGGTGTCAATAGTGAACCCTCCTTCAACCGGCACATACGTATCATCTTTTTTATGGGTTAATTTCAAATCTGATTCTGAAACGCCGACCGGGAGCTTGGAGAGCAAATGCTCGTAATCAAAGGTTTCCTCCACATTCCCTTTTGTCTCTTTCACGGCTGTGCCGGAGGAATCCGCGGTGATGGAAAAAAGCGCGTCTCCCAATGGTTTAAGAGTAGTTGTGTCCGGCGCGGTGAATGTCTGCTCAAACGTTAAAGTTACATTGCCTGAACCTGTATCAAGCACGCCGGCGCCGGCAGTAAGTTTAATTTTTGTGGTGTCAGTGTCGTCAACCGATCCGCCAACGCTTGCTGAAATGGATTCTGTTGTAGCAGATGACGTTTTTGTGGCGTCCGCGGTAAGCGTGATATTTTTTGCTGTGGAATCTGTCGTTCCTGCGAGAGTAACGTTTGATGAAAGCGCTGTCTTCGCATGCCCGGAAGTTGCCGCTTTAACCTGATATGTGCCGTCATCAACCGGAAGAGAGTATGTTCCGTCTGACCCGATCGGCGCGATGATTATTGCGCCTGTTGCGGTATTCTCTGCTTGCACAAATCCGTCTGTTACCGGCGTCGTGCCGTTGGACTTATAGATTGTTCCGCTTATCACCTGATCTGATTTTTTCAGAGCTGTTTGATCTGGACTCGCGCCGCCCCAGTCGTAATTGGATGTGCTTGAAGTAAGGGTAACGGTTGCGCCTTGCGGAGGCAGGTAACCGGCGTTTGCCGCGCTTACTGAATATGTTCCGGCTTTCACTGTAGCCGAGTAATTTCCGCTCGCGTCCGCAGTTGCGGTTGCTATCGTCCCATCGCTTCCTTTCAAAGTTACGAGCGCGCCTGTGATGTCAGTTCCGCTTCCGTCGTTAATGTTCCCGCTTAAGGTAACCATATTCGTTGCGGAAAGATCAATCGTTGCGGTCGCGCCTGTTGCGACAACGCCAGTATACTGTCCGATCCCGGCAACATTCACAAAATAGTTATATGTTCCGGAAGAGACGCTAAATGTCGCGTTCGTGTTCAATCCTTTTTGCGATTTTGTAATGCGCTTGAACTGATCTGTCGCGCTCTTCAATTCTAGAAGCGCCTCTTGAGTAGCAGTGCCGCCTGTGAATGCAAATGTTACGGTTCCGAGTGTGCCGGAGTTAATGTCCGCGTCTGTTATGTTACTTGTTGTTACAGCCTTTGTGGTTGAGATTTCGCCGTAATCCTGACTAAATGTGCCGACGCGATATGTTTTATTCCCGGCAACCTGCGCGCTGTAAACTCCACTTGAGTTTGTGCTTGTCGGACGGAAAACCCCGGCCGCGGCTGGACGACTATTCCCAGTGTCCCACTCTGCGATAAATACAGGAGCGTTTGCAAGAGTTGATCCTCCGACTGTAACAGTTCCGCTTAGCGTGTAGCATGTGCCTGTGGAAGGACTGATATTCTGGTTTGCCTGATTTGCAGTTGTAACAGTTACAATTTTAGAGAATGTTCCGCAGGCGTCGGTTTTGTCCGGCGGCAACATGCTTCGCACTGTCCATGTTCCGGCGTCAACAAATAAGGTGTAGCTTCCATCCTGCGAGGATCCGCCGTTAACGAAATTGTTTGCTGTATCCTCGGCAAACACAGGCGCATAAGAAATTGCGTTACTGCTGGAGTCTAAAATCTTTCCGGAAATCGTGTACGCGCCTTTTTTCATTCTGATCACAAGCGGATTGCTCCCGGTAATTTGTTTCCCTTTGAAAAAAATGTCTATGTCTGTCCCGGCATCGCTTCCGTCCGGCTGAACCTCAATATGATTGCAGTTTGGCGGAAGTCCGTCTTTGAATGCGCAGAGCTCGTATGATCCGTGATCGCCGACATTTAATGAGAAAGTGCCGTCGGACTTTGTCTGCGCGAATGTCGCCGCGCCAAACCCCTGGCTGTGCATATTAATATGAACATTTGCCAATCCAGTCGTACCGTCGTTAACTGTGCCGGATATTGCCTTATCCGCAGTAGTGCAGGAGAAGGTGATTGTCTTATTCGCCGCGTCAACGGTTACGCCCTTTGGCGTCTGGAAACCTGTTGCCATTGCGCCGGACGCGCCCAAACTCACAACTTTAATGTCAACAGGTGACGGCGGGTTGCATGGAAGAGATTTAGGGGTGCTCGTTGACGCGCCTTTTGGCATTCCAGGACCCATACCGATAAACCACTGGCCTGTTGAGGGAAGACGGAGAGTATAACCGGCTGACTCCGGCGTTCCAACACTTGTAAGATTCTTTACAACAAATCGCCCGGGACCGCCTGCAAAAATATCAACATCAGATCCGCCTAAAGTTGCGGCTCCTGTAATTTTTACAGTTACAGCAAGAGATGCTCCTGACGCGCTTGCAGATGAAAGTACGATATTCTTTGTGGGTGAAGAGTTAGAAGAATTTACACAGATCGGTTCCGGCGACATCTGCCCGAAGTAATCGTTGCCACCAAGAGAAACAAACGGTTCAGTGCCAAGGAAATAACAGCCGTCTGGAAGACTTGAGTACACAACGCCCGCGTCATTTGCTATTGAGACGCCGTCTGCGGCGGTAATTTTGCCGTCAGTAAGCGTTAAATTTTTGTCCATCGGACCTCCGGGCCCGCCGCCGTGCAGAAATAGAGTGCCGTTCGCGCCGGAGGTTCCGGTGCCGGAAGTGCCGGCGTACACTTTCACTGTAATAGAGCGCGAGCCGCCTTGGTTGATAAAGTACGGCATACTGGTTTTAGTCGCAATTGTGCTGGTGCCGCGCTTTACTTTAATAGATGCGGTGTATCCGCCTGTGTCCGGGCCCTTTGGAATGGCCGGGTTTGTAATTTTTCGCAAATCAACAGTGTATTGATCAGTTGCTCCGGGAGTGCCGGTAATGCTTAATTTCGCGGTAACCGCGCTGGAACTTTCGTCAACTGAAACGCCGTCGCTGTCGTACGTTGTATCAAATGTTACCGTGCCTGCGCCAAAGGATTCATTCATATCGTTCTTAAACGGAGAAAAATTATCAGGCGCGGCATTTGCAATTCCAGTGCCGGTCGGGAAAGTAATTTCAATAAGATCATCATCTAGAAGAGCCACGTCCGGCTTAAAGCGCACCTGAAACACATTCACGTCCGCGCTTGCCATTTGATTGAAAGGAAACGCGCTTGTTGCATCTCCAAACGAGGCCTGCTCTGCGGTAAAGTTACCAAAGCCCTCGGGTGTGAAGGCAAATCCGCCTGTGGTTGCGCCAGTTCCTCCAAATGAGGTGGTTGGAGGCCCGAACATCCCTCCTTCCCCGCCAAAAGTGCCAAATGTTTGTTTGCTGTCTTCCACTTTGCCGATGATCACATTACCTGTGTTTCCAAGCGCATTGCTTGCTAAGTCAGCCGCTTCTTGCTCTATACGAAGGGCAAAATCGCCTCCGATTGTAAGTTGACCGGTTGAAAATCCCTGCACCTTCATCCCAAAGCCGACAGGGTCGTACGAGAGAGTGATTGCGGTTGAAGAGGCGTTCACTAAATCGGTTGCCCCTTCTTTAGTAACCGCGCTCGTACCTGTTGCAAGCGTGATATTTGTTCTGTTTAATACGCTTGCGGCAAAACTTGTTGCCCCGTCTGCCTGCACTTTGCTGTTCATGGGCTCGTTAAATTTCACATTGCATGAATACTCATCGCATCTCGCTTCTATAATTTTTGGAGCGGTAGTGTCTGCTGAACCTGTTGTAAAGGAAAATGTCCTCGCGCTTGCAAACGCATTGCCGTATAAATCCTTCACGCCGGTGCCAAATGTTACAGAGTATGCGGTGCTGTTTGCGAGAATTGTTGTCGGAATTACATACAGGTTATTTTCGCCGGCGCGATATTCTACGCTCGCCGGCACGCTCGTTGATCCTCGCGCCATAGTGATGGTGCTTGTAGTCGCGGTTGTTGGATCAAGTTGTTTGCTAAAGCCGTATTGCAAAGCTCCTTTATTGACCGCAACCCCGGTTGATCCGTCAATTATTGCCGGGAATATGCTTGGCGGAGTTGTGTCGGCAGAGCCTGATACTGTAAAGAATCCGCTGAATGCAACGGATGTCCCCTCGTTTGGCGCGCGCATAGTTACGCCTTGGTTATTTGCAACCGCGCCGAGCACGCGTATTTCGTAATCGCCTAGGGCAAGGCTTGCAGAAGGAGTGATAGTTGCGGTTTCACCTGTATTGCCGTCCGGCGTTACGGTAATTGTGATATTGCTGTTGTCGCTTTTTTTCACGAGCTTAATGTTTGTCGTAGTAAGAGTCGTTGTATTCATTCCCTGGTTAAACGAAATCAGAGGTTTAATGTTTGGAGCGGCCTGAATTCCTGGGCCTGGAGACATTGACTGCACATACGGAGGCATGCTTGCTCCTCCGGCTCCATATTGGTCAGGATTATCGCTGAAGTTAAAAGTATCGCCGCCGGTGGTAAACCGTATCTGATGCCCGCCGCCTGAACGATTACCTTCAACAGACTGCCCTGAACTTGAGGTAACACCTTCAGTGATCACTAATGTATAGAATATATTCTGCGCGAGAGATGATGTTGGAGTAAAGAGAATCACATTTTGATCCTGCGGGAAAATCGTACTGCACCCTACAGAACTTTGGTTTGCGCAATAGGTTACGGTTCCGGCTACTTGATCTGACCCATTTGTCGTTAGATACACCTTGCTTCCTGCGTCTGATGCGTCGGAATCATTTACCGTAGAGCCGTTTAACGCCTGATCAAACCCAACGCGGATTTTTTCGCTTATAGACACAAATGTCATATTATCTGGAGGCCCTGAAAATACCACATGGGGTTTACCTCCACTATTATAGGTTCCACCTCCGGTTGGCGGCGCCACAAAACTGCAATCGCCTGCATTAAGATTTAGATCCATGCCGGTGAGAGGTGCTGATCCAAGAAACTCAAACCGCTTGTTATCGCAATAGCCATTTTTATAGGCGGTAATTTCAAACGAGTTGTTGTCCGGCAACCCTGTTACTGAATACGCGCCTGCGCCATCTGTTGTCGCCGCAACTTTCGCGTAACCGCCAATAAATACTTTTGCGTCAGCAAGAGCGTCTCCGCCTGAACGAATCGTGCCAGCAATACTTCTCGCGCCAGCAGTAACAACATTCACCACAAACGGACTGCTTGTGCAATCAGCGTCGCTTGCAGGATTTGGATTCGC
Source organism: Candidatus Jacksonbacteria bacterium RIFCSPLOWO2_02_FULL_44_20 (assembly GCA_001818155.1). GTDB lineage: Bacteria > Patescibacteriota > Patescibacteriia > UBA9629 > UBA9629 > UBA9645. Next base: position 54,376 of record MHJU01000023.1, read on the forward strand.
GCATGTAAACGCAGTGTTATTGGCTTTGTCTGTTGCCTTTATATAATATTGAAATGTACCCGATGCTCCAACAGTCGCTGAAGGAACAGTAAACTGAAAGAGATCGCCGGCTCCGGAAATCACCTGTACCGCGGTTGAGGACGCGGAAGATAAGGAAAGATTGGTTCCGTAAAACAATCGTATTGCGGCGCCGGTTGTGCCGTTAATAAAATCTGCCGCAGTTGACTGATCATCGCGTATGATGGCGTTGATAATCGCGTTTGCGCTAGCGGTTGCGGCAATCACCGGAGTATGCTGAATAAATGGACGGTTGGTGTCGGTAACGCTATCGGAGGTTGGAGTCATCGCGGAAGAACAGGCGAGCTGATCAGTTGTCGCGTCAATAAGCACGCATGCCTTGTATGCCTGTACCGTAAACGGATTGTTCGCGCTATCTGCCTTAAAAAAATCAGGAACAATAAACATGTTCGCCTGATATTGGTTAAGAAATCCTCTGTCTTGGCATGCCGAGCCTCCACAACCATTCACAAGGACATTTCCCGCTGTAAGAGAAACTCCGTTTGGAACAATAAAAATCTTTGTTCCCATATATCCAGATGGACCTGTGGGCGTCGCTGGATCAGGCACCCACGTTATATTAAAATCGCGCCCATCCAATCCAGGGCTTGGAATGTTAGGAGATACAGAGTCTGTATCAGCGAGCGCTACTCCAGTTATATCCCCTGCCGCGGCTTTTGCAATAGGGAGAGCGATCGGAAAAAGCGAGAGCCCTAAACTCCAAAGAATGGTTGCGAATACAGTAAATGCTGTAAACGCTTTTTTGAGATGTTGCATAGAGAAACGTCTAACGCATAAACTCATGTACGAATACCTGAACTCATGCGTTTGGTTTATATTGAGAGTGAAAAAAATGTCTTAATGTCATTGCGAGCGAAGCGAAGCAATCTATTTATAGCTTAAACAAAAGATTGCTTCGTCGCTCCGCTCCTCGCAATGACAAAATACTGTATTCTTCTACACTCTCATATTCATATTATTAAAAATAAAAAAAACCGCCTTTACCTTTTGAAAAGACGGTCTTGTTCTAAAAACCAAAAATGAAACGTAAATAAATTGTGGGCAGTTATGATAATGGTTCACACCTCCTAAAAAATATTAAACCACTTATATTTTTTCTCACACGCATTGTATCACTGTCGCAAAAAGCGTGTCAAGACCAGCGGGATGTTGCGATAATCAGAAAAAATCCGGAGAGGCTTATTATAAGATAACGAGATACAACTTTCCTTGTTAATTCCTCGCGTCCAAAAAGCAGATAATGGCGGCTTAGCCCGAGCGTCGCATAATAGAATAATGTTGTGAACGCGCCCTGGCTGTACACGGAAACCGGAAGAAGTTTTGCCGCCCAGAACATCTCTCCAAGCGCAAGTGTCATAATACTAATGAAACTCGCCGCGCGCCAGTTTATTAAGTTAAAAATATCAAGCGCGCTGTATGAAAGAAGAACGGAGCCGAGAGTGAAAATAACTAGAAACAATAAAAATTTTTGATTCGTCTGCAAGTCCAGATAAAACAGGTCAACGCTTAAAAAATAAAACACTGCCAGATTGCAGTACCCTATGATATTTTGCAACGCATAGTTAGATTCAGACGGCGAAAGTTCTCTGTAAGGCCTTTCATGTATACTCTCTAAAAGCGCAAGCAGAATCAATGATGTAAACGCAATGAATCCGTGGGCGACAAACGCGTTCTCCAAAAATACAAGGAAAACATAATGCGTGATTATAAGAAGTATCGCCGAAAACATCAGCGCGAAAGTATGTGGCGAATCCCCGGCCTTGTTGCGAAGAATAAAAAAAATAATAAGACCTATTACAACGAGCCCGGCTCCGTAAATAACCGGAGGATATATAAGGTAAGCAATTTCAAGCCCAAAAAAATTTATGAGCGGAATTACGAAGTGCATATCGCTAAAATACCGGAGTAAAAATCGCCGGATTCCCGACGCGTTTTTCAACAATTTCGTTTATGCTTTGGTTTCCGTTTTTGTCTTCGCTTTTCAAAAAATAATAATAGGTTCGCCCATCTTCAACTCCCGCGTCAGTGTATGTCTGAACTCCGGGCAAAACTTCGTAAATTTTTTCGCCAACATCCCCTTTAACGCTAGAGCGATAAATTGAAATATGATCCAAATCTGTTGCAGTGGGATCGCTCCACTTTAGAATAACGCCGTTATCCTCAAAAGTGTATGTTATCAGAAAAGGTGGCGTCGGAGGAACGAGATCTTCTATCGGTCCAGTAATAATGGGGCCTGCAGTTCCTGATTTTTCTCCGTCCTCTGACAGGCTCTGCAGTGTATACGAGTAACGGCTTCCGATTTTGATAGCAGTGTCATGGTATCCTGGTTCAGTGCCTGCCACCTCTCCGACTAGTGTTGACGCGCCACCGTCATCGCTACGAAAAATAAGAACTTTTTGCGGAGGCGCTATAAAAATGTCCCAGGTGATTGTAACCAATTCCCCGTTTTTAACATCAGTAATCAAAACATTGCGGGGAGCGGGCGCTACGCGCGAAACTGCCACCTTTGTCTGCGTTCCTATTTCGCGCCTCTTTTGCAATATGAGGCTTTCTTCAATGCTTAAAAACGAACGGTCAAAAAATACTTGAGCGATCGGATCTTTTGATTTCGCGCCGGCATTTTCAGGCGCATCATTCAAAGGAGTGTTCTCTACATTTTCCTCCGCGCTCGCCTCTGTAAGCAATGTCCGCGGGAGAGGAACAGTTCCGCGCGTCTGAATTATCTCTTCTCCTAAAATAATGCCGACGGCGAAAAGGAGCGCTGTTACGAATAGATAAACTTTGTTAAATGTGTGCCGCATATGTATTTATTATTCCGCTTGGGCATTATCGTCTATAAAAAATAAATCAATTGTAAGCGTAATCTCGCTTCCGCCCGCGTTTTCAGTTTTTGCGCCGGATACTTCATCTCCAAATTCCAGCTCTCTCATATTAAAAATGCCGTACTGTTCATGCAATGCGCCAAGAATCTTTTTTATCTTTTCGTACGTAATCGTCTGCCCTTTAATAGTTACAGACACCGGAACGACCGAAACCGCAAGCGGCACATCCAGTTTCGCTCCGAAATATGTTTCAGGAGTTACAGCTTCTTCAACTTTCAGCGATGTTATGTAAAAATTCAATGACGATGCAAGAGCATTCAATGAAAACACCGCTTCCTCTTTGCGCGAGATTGGGGGAAGAATCCGCTCTAAAATCTCGCTCTCATGTTTCTGCAATATCAGAAATTCATTTAATTGACGTTTCAAACGATTTAATGTCGCTTCCTTAATGTGTTTTTCCTGCGTCACGCGCGTGATATCATTGGTAACTTTTGCCGAAAGTTTCGCGCGTTCAGGCTGTATAACGAAAAAATATCCGGCCGCAAGAAACACAATAACAAAGAACCACGCAATTTTTTTGAACTGTTCAATGATAAACGCGCTTAACGCGGTTTGTTTTTGTTCTTCAGTTGTTTTCTGTTTTGGCATAAAACCAATCGTCTGCAAGAGTGAGAGAAAGAGGAAACTCAACAAACGACGCTGTAACCGATTCTACGTTTTCAATACCTGCCGGAGTAATTTGTTCTTCAATAACGGAAAATTCATCAACATCAACAGATTTAATAAAATTGTCCGCGTTATGAAAAATCTGAATTTGCAGAAGCGCGTCTTCAAGCGTTTTTGCGCGCGCCGTAAGTTCAATTGCGCCGTCTCCGTCTGACTGGAACTTTGTATAATATACGGCTGATAATGTAAGCGATTCCATGCGCGCGAGCATGGCGTTCCAGTCTGTCCGATTCTGAAGTATGGCATCAATTGTCGTAACTATATCCGCTGTTTGTTTGCTGTGCTCCAAATCTTTTCGCGCAAGGGCAATTGATGCATCAAGACGCGTATTCTCATTTTCGGCTTCATCCGTCGCAGTCTGAATTTTTTGTATGCGCCATTCGTAATACATATACGCGCCGATAAACAAAAAAACAAAACTCGTAACGATCGCTACGAGTGATAATAATTCGCGCCGGATGCTCCGCGGGCCTAAAACTTCTTTAGTAAGTAATTCTGCGCCAATCTTTTCCGGAGCGAGCGCATGTTCTTTTTTCGCATTCATCAATGTTTTTATCTGCGCTCTAAAACGAGTAAGCAATCCTTCTCTTTTTTTGACGCTGACTTTTTTTTCAAATTTGCCGATTGCGAGTTTTTTTTCTTTCTCTTTTAATACCGGCGCGGGCGCGCTCTCGCGAATCACAGGCTCGGTTTCAAATTTAGAAGGAGCAGATTTAAACTGTTCTTTGGATTGCAAATCTTTAGGAAGCAAATTGATATTTGGTTCAAGCATACAACGGCAATTTTATCCCATAAACTTTTTACACAGTATATCATATAGTGAAAGCCGCGCGCAATCTACTGTGATTTAGCAGGTTCAACGAATCGCAATTCTTCTAAAAATTCAACAAATCCTGGAGGCGGGTTAATAAGAGTTCTGCCCTCATAAATCACATCCTCAACTGGCGCATCAGGCGAAATGGATACAGTTCTTGCTTCTCCGTTCAGAGCAACATTGATGTTCCCGTTAAGAGAGTCCGATGTAATTGTAAACGTATCACCAAATATGCCGTCGGAGACAGGGGAAAATTTAAGCGTGATGAACTTGTACGAAAGCGCGTCATTATTTGCCGAACACTCCGGAGGCGGACCGTCTGCGTCCGGAAACAGAGTAAATGACGGCGGAGTTCCGGATACGCTAAACTCTGCGCCTGCCGCAAATGAAAGAGAGCTCACATTAAGCGACCCTCCGCCAAGATTGCACACCAGCATTGAAAGCGATTTTGTGTCGCCTGTTTTGATCGCCCCGAAATTATAAACGTACGGGACGTTTGTCGCGGGAAACGACTCCGGATAAATAGCTATAATTTTGTCGCCGGCATTTGAGATGATAATGCTTTTAGAAATAAACGCTGATTCCGAACCGTATTCATCTTTCGCTTGAAGCGCGATTGTGTAAACGCCGTCCCCAGTCGTGTACGTATGCGAAACATCACCTACTCCAGAAATATATGAACCCCAATTCGGCGCGCCACTGTACTCAAAATCCCAACGCGTCTCAAGCGATGAGGTCGGTGTGAGATCATCAGTAGATGTCTCCGCGCTTACTGTGATTGAATCTGCGGCATGATCAATTGATTTTATAAGAAGACTGGCAGACGGCGGAAGATTACAGGCAAAAGCAGTCCCATCCGCAACGCATATTCCGTCTGTGGCTAATACGTTAAATAATTTATTGCACCAGGCGCCGAGCTCACAGTAGTTTTTCGGCTTACATGTTTTAACCGCCCCCAAAAGAGCGCAAATTTGGTCAGCGCCGCAGTCAAGCGCGGAGAGGCATGTTAACGAACAGGAAAGAGCTCCGGCATAACCTTCAACCCATGCGGTTGTGTCGCCGTCGCGATTGGACGCCGTAACTCTTCCTGTAAAAGGCGCGCCGCAATTCGCGTTTTGCATGGTCCATTCGGAAACGCGATTTTTACTGAACAGTTGATGATCATCGTCTACCCAGTGATTCAAAACATAAACGCCGTCAAAGTACGCATCAGATTGATTATGAGAATCGCTGTCGGTTCCTATAAAAATTGTGGAACCGGAAAAATCGTCAAGAACGCCAGGAACAGGCGCCGGCACTCCCAAAAAATTGCCGTCAATGTAAATTCTTCCTTCATTCCGCGCGTATGCATCCCACTGCAAAACTATAGAATGCCATTCATTTGCGGGCCATGAGGAAATATCAATGCTCCCGATTGTCGCATCTGCTCCGGCTGAATTCGTAACAATATATCTAATCAGCTGATTGTTCGCGCCGTCATGCCCTAAAAACAGACGGCTGACGCCGGCTTTAGCGTCCAGAAAAACCGGAGAATATGACGAACCCGCAAGCGAGCCCGGCAGAAGTAATTTTACCGAAAGAGCAATAGTGCCATCCTTGTTTGATAAGATATTTTTTGCCGGAAACGTTAATGCGTCATTGCCGTCAATCAACATCCCAGCCCATTCGCGAACAACAGGATCATTTGGGCGATCTCCCGGGTTTACGCCTGTGTTTGTTCGTTGTATAAACGCGCTCATCTGCCACTCGTTAATACTTGTCAATTGCAGGTCATGCGCTGGAGAAGAGACGCCTGCGGAAACTGTTTTATCCGGCGAACCATTAAACAACCAATACTCGGTGTTTGTTCCGTTTGCG
>MHJU01000023.1:60699-63998 GCA_001818155.1 Candidatus Jacksonbacteria bacterium RIFCSPLOWO2_02_FULL_44_20
GCGGCAATTTCTCCGGCAGACCACAAGCCGCCTCTCAAAATTCGCGCGTCGCGAATGGCGCCGGTAAAATTGCGCTTTCCGTCTGAATCAGCTCCGACCGTAAACTTTGCCGCATTATCAGCTGAAGCGATCGGCAACGGATTCCCGTCTATGTCTTCCGGCGTAATTTTCAAAGTCCCGTCTGAAATTCCGTCTTTATAAACAGTTGCCGTGCCATCGCGATCAAACGTTACCGCAATATGATGCCATGCTCCGTCATTCACAGGCGCGCTACTCACGGTTCCGCCGGAAACATTGCCGCTTATATCCCCGATAGCAAGCCCGATCTTTCCTGAAATATCATTCATATATATTTCATAACCGACGTTGCCGTCCATTTTTGATACTATGCGATTACTGCCGTCGCTTGTCGCGTCCGCTGTTTTTATCCATACGCTGATGCTTATGTCTCCTGTTCCGATGTTAAGAATATCAGAGTCGGCAGACATCTGCGCCATTTCGCTTCCGTTAAACGTCGCATGTATGCCAACTTTTTCGGTTTGAGGGTTGCCTCCAAAGCCATCGTCAACAATAACCGTCGTGTCGGAAAGGACGTTCGTGATGCGTCCGGCAACGGCGTAGCTTGTTCCATCAAATACCTCTATAGGATCGTTCGTTTGAAACGCGCTCACTGCAAGAGAGGGCACAGTGATAGTATCCGAGGAAGAACCATTTGAAATACTCACGATTGGAAGTGATTGATGAGGTACTGCTTGCGTAGCCGTTTCAATAATCCCTGATTGTTCTCTTGTTGACGGCGTTGCTACAGTCGGCGCGACGCGTTCTGTTACGCTCGCAACTTGATAAATCACTGCTTCCTGCCGATACGCCGCGCCGGTTATAGTTCCGTTGTTTCCATTTGCGCTTGCATCTGTAACCGTTGGGGCGGTATTTTTGTACAACTGCCACAGTCCGCGGACATCGCTGTCTGTAAAACCAAGAAGCGTTTTAATCTCTGCGAAATTTTTTTTCGGGTTGTTCCAAAGCGATTGAACTTGCGCCAAAGTGAGAGCTTGGTTATACGCGTGAACTTCGGCGATATCGCCGTCAAACAATTCAGATCCAAGAAGCCCGGCAGAGCCGATTCCAGCTTGAAATGAATTTGAAATATCAACGCTGTTTAATGAGCTGATAACAACAGGAGTCCCTGTCGCGGTTCCGTCAATATATCGCGTGAGACTGCCGTCTCTGTCAAAAACCGCCGCAACATGGTGCCATAGTCCGTCGTTTATGGTATCTCCGTCATCCGCATTGTATTTAATGATTCCGTCCGCGATTCCGGCAGACACGCGCCCATCTTTGAGGGCAAGCCTGTACCCTTCGTCAATTCCACCGCCCTGCTTTTTGCCAAAAATAACTCCTGTGCCGTTTGCGTCTGTTGTCCGTATCCACGCGGCAATAGTCAAATCAGCAGTGCCCATGTTTAATGTTGGTTGATTCCCAAAAAGTATGTAATCTGTTTGTCCGTTAAATGTTAATAAACCGCCGACATTTGCAAGCCCGTTTAGCACTCCGCCGATTCCGTCATCAATCGGAATCACAATCTCTGTTCCAGTAAGCGAGCCGGCTATAAATCCTTGCGCGCTATAAGCGGTGCCGTCATACACGGAAACCGCATCATTGTCCGCCCAACTCCGCAAACCGATCACTTCAGCTAAAGTAACTTGAGATGCCGTAGAGCTTATTACACCCTGCCCTTGATGATCATACACCGCATCGATTTTGTCGTTTGAAGAATCTAAAAGCCATAGAGTGTCTGCGGTTATTGAAAACGTCGCAGGAGATCCGTTTCCGCCCGCATACAAAAGATCAATCTCCGATTCCGAGAGAGCGCGGCCGAGGATACGGCCCGCAACAAGCGCGTCAATTGAACCGGTTCTGTCTGTATTATTTCCGATGATAAACTCTCCGCTCGCGACCCCGGGCGTTAATGCGGATAATCCTCCGTAAGCGTGCGCGCCGTTAATTGTTAACCGTGCATAATTTGCGCCATTCAGTTTTGTGTCAACATCAAACGAGGCGACAATATGAATAAAATCTCCGGCGGTATGCGAGGCTGAAACTGTTACAAGATCGCTTCCTCCGATCCATCCTAAACGCCACGCATTGCTTGCTGTTTTTTCAATGATCGGAAAATTGTCCGCGCCGCCGTCAAAAAGCGTGTGCGTTTTCCCGTCATTACTATCCCAGTGCGTCTGTATCCACGCTTCAAGCGTGCCCTCTCCAGGGTTAAAATTTTCATATACTCCGTCCAAAAGTTTACTTCCATAAGAATACCGGAGATCATCATATTGGGTAATAAGAATTCCTTTTTGCGCCGCAATCGCTGATGAAGGCCATGCGAGCAAGCGATACCCGAACGCTCTCGTAAATGAACCGTCCGAAAACCTGATCGGCATCCATCCGCTGTTCTTTTCAGAATCAGTCGCGAGTTCGGCAAAATAACCGGAGTCCCGTCCTCCGCTCTGCCAGCTCCATAATACCTCGCCTGCATTTGCGCTTGGAGCGCCGGCAAAAGCCATCGGCGCATTGGCGGAGGTCGCGGCAATGCCGATATCGGAAAAATCGCTTTGCGGGCTTTGCCCCACGTCGTCAACAGCAATGACCTTAATATCATATAGAGTGTCTGAAACAAGAGGCGCTGTTATTAACGGATTGTTTGTGGTTAAAAAGAATGACGGCGTATTCGTAATCCCGGCACGAGTCCAGTTCAAATCTGGAGTTAAAACATACACATAATACGTTGTCGCAAGCGGCACGGGATCCCAATGGAAAATGACTGAAACTAAGGTATTAAACTCTGCGCCAGCCGGATTTAATACATTCAATGGAGTGGCGAGCGGGAACGCGGCGGCGTAATCAAGACGAATCTCGGACTCGCTTCGCGCGTAATTATACACGCGCACATCGTCAATATATCCTTTGAACTTTGTTGTCGCGCTTCCGATTGTAAAATTCTGCCATCCTGAAATTGACGACGAAAGCGACGCGCGAGCTTCCTTGATCTCGCCGTCTACGTACAAGGTCATTCCTTCATCGCCTGTTGTTCCGTTCCACACGCCGGCGACGTGATGCCACGCGCTGTCAGATGGAACAGCGGATTTCAAATTATTCGCTCCGCTGTCTATATAAAACCATACCTTACCGTCGTTATTGTAAGTAAGCGCGTAAGCGTCAATACCTGTTCCAATAATTCCAGAGTCGTCTCCTAGTGGAATCGCGGAGGGTTGTATCCACGCTTCAAGAGTCAGCGCTTTTGA
>MHJU01000024.1:0-26831 GCA_001818155.1 Candidatus Jacksonbacteria bacterium RIFCSPLOWO2_02_FULL_44_20
AGGGGCAGAGTTCGTTTATATGGAATGTGAGCGAGATCAAGAAACTTGCCGGCGCCGCGGCAGGAGAATATCTTGATAATCTTTCAAAATCGTATTTTGGAAAATCCGCGTGCCAGCCCGGGGATTTGCGGACAATGGTGCAGATTGATCTTTCAGCCCGCGGGCTTATCACCGGCATTTCTAACGTTCGGACAAAAGTGTGCGAGGAGATTTGCCAGCGCACCGCGGTGCCGGAGTTAAATACAAAAACAGGTGATTTTGGATCAAACCCTGACGCAACAGGCGCGGAGCGCGCGGGCGATCTTGCCCAATCAGGAATAGTCAACGAGCTTAGTTTTAGCGACCAATTTAACGCAATTAAAAAAGATCTGGACGGCTACGCAAACAGCGCCAAGGACTTAATGAAAGAGATCACGAAAACAGAAAACGACGTGCGGCTCGGGGTGGGGAAGTATATTTGGGATAATGTGAGGTATACGTTTGACATTTTGAATGACATGGAAGACGTGCTCGTGTTTATGAGCGGGAGTTATCCGTTTGAGGTTACTATTGGAACTGAACCGTTGAAATCGTTTACCGACCCTCAAGAATTGAGAGAGTATTTATTTGGGGCAGATTTTAGGGATAAATTCAAAGCCATTATTGCCAACGGCGCAAATGTTTCGTATTGGGTGGAGCAGAAGAATCAAGATACCGGTGTTTCAACATATGTTCAGGAGCAAAAAACCGCAGAAAAGCATGGAGATGGGTTTGCAGTTTTAGTAGATGACATCTTTGAACGTTTTTACAACAAGTATCCTCTACCGCAGGAAGACAAACGGTACCAGTGGGGTTTCAAGGATATAGACAATTTTTTCAAAGGTAACTCCGTTACCGCCGGGATTGGCTTAGAGTGGCTTGCAAAAACTATCGCTGATCCACCTGGATTGCCCCCGCTCATCTCATTTACTTTTCAGTCAAAATACGCCTCAACTGAAGAACGGCAGTTAGTGCTGGGCGATATGTTTTTGGCGATATATCAGAAAGAACTCGGCGAGATCTATGAGCTTTTTGCGGCAAACGAAAACGCGATCGCGAGAAAAGCGCTCTTAGCGCGCCCCCCGAACATTCCGGAGATACCGGAAATTCTTGATGTATTAGACCCTCATCTTGACATCCGTTCATTCACTAAGGATGATCCTTTTCAGAAGGCAGATGATTATGTGAAATTTGTCGCGTTGAATAATAAGAGCAAAGTATATGCGAGTATACAAGACATACCTGACTTTCCCAAATCTGACTACGATCAAGATGATTTGATTTCAATACTTTTAAATCCTTTCATCAAAAAGAAAAACGAATATCAAAATATAGATTCTTTATCCGCATCAGTAGTGGCTTTGTCAGCGAATAAGCAGATAGTTAATAGTAAATACCCCGACCTCAAACAATTCACCGACGCGTTTGCAAAATTCAACCAGTGCGTGCAGGCGTGCGAGAGCGCGAAACTCAAAGAGCCAAAAGGCACGTGCACGCTTGATAAAATCACAAACGGGCCCGGAGCGCTTGGAGTAACCGGACTCACTGGCGGCGTTAGTGTGGATGTTCAAGGATCGCCGATATTTTCAGAAACCGGAACAACTGCGATCGGAAAGCAGGATGAAGAAAATCAAACCGCATTTAACGACACAAATACACAAAAACGTAAACGCATACAGGTTGAGGATTTGCAGGATTTTGCGACTATCGGTTTCCCAGGGCAAAACCCGCTCGGGCAGATTTTAGACATTGCGTTACAAACGCAAGGGATGTCTGAAGAGGCGCGGCGGCAGGCAGAGGTTGAGGCGCAGGCAAAAGATTTCAAGCCAAAGAAAAGTTTGATAAGCGGAGACGTGAAAGTAACAAGCAGTATGAACGCCGGGCGTCTGCAAAATGCCCAGGATGACATCCGCGCCGCAAACAACACATACACGGATTCTATTCTTGCCCAGATGTGGGGCGTATTTTTTAACACACTGCTTGAGGAGTTTCAGAAGAAACTTTACGATAAAGGGCTGGATCCGAAGTTGTACGGCGGCGCGTTTAATCCGATCACTCGTCAGGCGTTCGGGAAAGGGGTCGCGTCTGCGGAGCGTCAGTTGGGGCAAGTGTTCAAACCGAACATCACCCCGGGCGGGGTTATCACAACGCAGATTTTGACCAACCTCGCGAGCGGTTGCGAGAAACAGCCGTCTAAGCGCCGTTTTGATGAATGCATCATTGACGAGAATTTCAAGCAGGCGATTGAACAGCGTCTCACACTAGAGGAGGCGGTTGACAAAGGATTTATCAACGGGAACGGCGCGTTTGGATTTGTAAGCGGTGGAACCGAGCCGCAGATACAGTATGGCTCCGGGGGAACCGGCGACAGCGGACAGGGTATTCCATATAAGAGTATGATCGTGTTGCGCAAGTATCGGATTATTCCTTCGTCATGGGAGGTTGCGGCGACATGGATTAAAGAAGTTGCCTTAAAGTCCGCGGACGGGAAACCGGCGCCCGGGAAAGTTACTTTGAATGATGTGATGAATGGGTTTGACGACAAGACATCCCCATACTATGGGCTCGTGAGTCCGAACTGGGTGTTGAAATTGCCGCAGTTTCAGTGTAACCGCCAGGGCGCGGGCGAGGAGATTATCACAGAGACGCCGAGCGAGAACCTTGGCGCGACAAACACAGATCCGTTTGATGTGCAGATCACGCGCACGGACAATTACTGCGCGGATCCGGTCTCATGCATTCGCGAGAAAACTGACGGCACAGGTTGCGCCGAGTACGGTTATTGCACAGCGGAGCGAGATTTCTGGCAGTTTCCTTCCCGGACGTGCGAGGAGATTGATAAAACGTGTCAGGCATACACCGACGCCTTCGGCAAAACAGTGGCGTACTTGGAGCAGACGCTTGATATTAACGGAGAATGCTCGGAATCATCGGATGGTTGCACCGGTTTTGTCCGCGATTATAATTACCGAAGATTTATCGGAGAAATTGGATCGCGTGGCGACGGAAAATCGGATACGGCCTTCACGTTTAGCCCGAATCGGTTTACGGTAAACATAAATGACCCAGAAGTTTCTAAGGATTTGTGGCTCCCTGATCCATCGCTCTATCCTGGAAACAGCACGGTGAACGCGGCTGGTTTTGTTGACACCGTGCCAAACGCGTTTGAGTGCACATCACTTGGCAAAACCTGTACTTATGAGCAGATTGCCGGACGCGCCGAAGGATGCGCAATCCCTGGCACAAACGGCGTGCAGTGCAATCCTTGGAAAGAAGAGGGCGGAAAACTTGTCCCGGCAAACATCATCACGGACGTTTCTAAAAATCAAAAATACTGGTGCGGACTCCCCGGAGGCGCGGGATGTTTTGTGGGGAAAACCGCAGTGATTAAACAAAACAACGTAGTACTTGAATATGTACAGCGAGGCGATATTGATCAGGATGGAGATATTGATATTTCCCTTGATACTGCTGTTGCAAGCGGACATTCAACATTGGAAGGCAAAGACGGCGTTACTTGTGTTGTGGGTTCGTGGCAGTATCAAGATAATGCATTGATTTTCAAAGCAACGGCCGCTGACAGCGCAGATAATCCGGCGCCGTTAACCTGTTCTCTTTATCGTGATTCCGAAGCCGCGCAAGCGGGCACCAAACGCGTGTACTTAAACGACAACGCGCGCGTGTGCAAAGAGGGTTCAAGCGGATGCCAGCAGTATTATAAGGTTGAATTCGGGAGCGATGTTTATACGAAACTGGTCTCGGACGATCCAAAAACGGCAGACGCAGATGAATCGCTGAAGTCGTACTCAACTTTCCTAACGCTTGAGGCGAAAAAGGAATTTACCGAACAATTATTGGCGCAAGGGCGAGTAGGCGAGAAAACATATTGGAGCTCTCTTATAGAATCGCAAAGAGACAGTTTTGATTATACGCAAGTTCCTATTTCAAGCATTATGCCCCAATCTTTGCAAACAGATCCGGCAACAGAAAACATTGAGTTTGCCTCTTTGCCGCGCATTGTTCCAGTTCAAATGAATGCAACGCGCGAATACTGCACCGAGCGGGAAGTCGCCTGCCGGAGATACACCGAAAACGGAGGAGGAACGGTTTCTGCAATCATCAACCCGCGCGAGAATCAGTGCCCGAACGAGTGCGCGGGCTTTGAGCGGTACCGCGAGCCTTTAACCCTTATTGAGCGGAAACTCGGGAGCCGGGCGGTCGTAACCGATCCTGATATTTCTGAAATTTCTGAAAATCCGGCTCTTCTTGACCGTTATCTTATTCCCAACGCCTCTTATCAATGTTCGTCAGCTGACGCAGGTTGCGAGTCGTTTATCAAGAGCGATAACGACAAAGAGGTGATACGGATGTATTTGAAAGACATTCGTTTGTGCGTAAATCCGGATCACAAAAAAGCTGACGGAGAAAGGAACGCAAATGCCGTGTATACGATTATTGAAAGTTCCGCAACCGGCGCCACTAGGCCGGTGAATGTGGAGTTACTGCAGAGTGATTTTACTGAACCGATATATTATACCGTTTCAGATGGCAAGGTGATTGTCTCTGAAACAAAATTGGATGGATATAGTCCATTATATGATTCCTACCACGGCCCCTGTATGTTTATGGATCCGGAACAAAATCAAGGGATGTCCGTTGATAAATGGCAGTGCAATGACATTTTTGATGGGATCGCGGAAAAAGGCATTGACGGCATCAAACAAAATCTGGAACGATGTCTGGTTTTGAATGATACAGAAGAACCGGTAACCGATCTCACGAACGCGGACTGCAGAGAGTATATCTATTTTGGAGAAACAGGCGGCGCGGAGCGGTATCCGGTTCCGGAGGACGCGCCCGTGTATGCCTCGCCTACCTGCGACGTGTTAAAGCGCGGGGATACAAACGGCCTTGCCTATCCGATTGATCCGCAAAGCCCTATTCTCTCGCGCTTCACCTGCTCCGAATCATCGGTTTCCTGCCGCGAGTATCAGGGTCCCGGATTTCAGACCAACGGCCCTTTGCCGCTTGAGTTTGAAGAAAGCGAGACGCGATGGGTCGGCGGGTTGATCCCTAAAAAAGCGCCGAACGTCAACGGACTGGAAGACGAGGCGATTTTATTTAATGCAGAAATAGGCGAAGCAAAATATTATTATTTTGATATTCTTTCTATTCCGAAAGATATTACAACAGCGCAGATATACGACGGAAAAAGTTTTGTTTTGACATTTTGGGGCAAGGGGAGCGGAAATGTTGAGATTGCGCTTGGTTCTGGCACGTATGACGAGAAAGGCAATTTTACGCTGGGTTCAGAGAGAGCGCCGTTTGCGCTTGGCGTGATTTCCGGCGAGTGGCGTTCGCAAGTATCTCCTCAATTGAGCCCTGTCTATAATAATACGCCGTTTCTCCCCACCCATCTTGTTATTACCGTGCCTCAAGGCGAGTCGCTTACGCTTGACAACATCACTCTTACGATGTCTGGAAGCGTGTATTTTTTGCGAAATGCTATTGAACCAGCAAGCGAGGACGGATGGAACACGCCAAAGGTGTGCAATACTGATTTCACAAAGGATCCTCCAGTTGAAACGAAAAATGCGCAACTTGGTTGCCGGGCGTACACCTCGGACAGAGACGAACCGCTTGCCTTTAAGAGTTATGGATTGTGCCGAGATGAAGCGGTCGGCTGTACCGCGGTTATCAATACATTTAATACCAGCAGTCCCGAAGGCGAGACATTTATTCCGCGCGGGATTGACGAGAATACGCTCGGAGCCGAAGATGCCGTGAAAAATAAATATACAGTTCCGCCGGACGCTTTAGAATACATTGTTGTGCCTAACGATCTAAATGCAGACGTGTTTTGCAGGCGAGAGGAAGTTGGCTGTACGCTCTTAGGGAAAGAGACGCGCGATCAAACAGGACGCGTGATTGGCTTTGTTGAAACCGCCCGGATTGACGATCCGCAACTGTATTCGCAAGGCGACTCATCAATCGCCTGCCTTGTTTCGGAAAATTCCTGCGGTCTTTATAAGCGCAACGAAGACGAAAGCCCGGCGCGGTTTAAGGATCCTGGGAAAAGCGCGTGCGTGTGGCTTAGCGATGATCAAAGCCCGACAAAACAACAGGGCTGGTTTAAGAAGCAGATTGATTCAGACGGAAACGTAACAGATGATTACGAAATATGCGAGTTGAGTTATGAGATGCTGGACGAATCAATTGATTACAAAGTTCCGCGGTCTAAAGGATATTGCGTTGAAAAAAGCACCGGACGGCCTGTGTTAAATCCTGTCGGCTCCGGCTATTATCCGACTGCGTGGTGCGATCCGTTGCTTGGATCGTTTGATTGCATCAATTTTATAAGAGACCCGATCAACTTCGGCATCAACGAATCGGAGGTCGTATGCGCGCAAACGCCGCTCACCTGCGATCCCAAAGAGTCCCAGTGCACATGGTATAAAGATCCGCTCGGGGAGGGGCTTGGGCGACATTATTTCCAGATTAAAATTGATCCTCTGGAAGCCGAAGGGAATTGCAAAGGCAAAGTAAGCGATGACGCCGGTTGCCGTTTGTTTGATGATACTAGTGTAACAACCGAACCAAAACTGAAATATAACGCGCGCGCCGGAAGAGACGGTGGCACTTTAGACGCGGCTCTGTTGTGCCAAAATGCCGCTGATGATAACAAAAACATTGACGACTTGAATAATCCCGATGACTGCGACACAAACCAGCTTATTGAAGTAGATCGCGACCGCTCGTGCGGCGAGTGGCTCGCGTGTTCTTCGGCGATTGTTACAGGCAAGGAAAACGAAACCGTGTGCGTTGAGCGCAAGCCATGCAATATCGCCGGCGGCGGCGAGTGCGTGAATTTTGTTGAGGACGCAAAACAAAGTTTTGAAAGCAAGGAACTTGGCGATAAAGCCGTGCGCGACCGCGTCGGCAATCTTTCCGGGTTAAGTAATGAGGGGTACGCGTGGTCGCGGTGTAATTCTGCTCAACAGGTTGCAACGCAGAAGATAGGATCTTTTTGCCAAAGTGGCATTGAATGCGCCGCGGATTATGCGTGCGTAAGCCCATCCTCCGTTTCTGCAGATGATGCAAAATGTGAAGCGTCGCAGGATTTATTATATGTTAAATTGAATATTGAAACTAATGAAGTTGATCCATCATTAACATGTCAAAAAGCTGGAGATAATTGGAATGTTAAGCCAGTGCTTGCCTCTGGGGCGTGTGTGGAAAGTATTTGTCAACTAGGCCTTAATCAAGGTAAAGCATGCACGAAAAATAAGGAATGTTTTGCAGAAAATGAACTTTTTTTTGGCATAAATCCACCAAGCGGCATCAACTTGATTTGCGGCGAGAGCGCTCAAATTACATCGCTGTGCGGTTCTTATGGAGGAGCTGTAAAACCCGGCCTCAAGCCATTTGACGAAATCAGAGAAATAGGGGCGCACGCGGACATTGCAAACGGAGATTTTGAAAATGCGTTTGTTGACATGAAAGAAAGCGCGGCAAGAAACTCTGTCTCTAAAACGCAGGGGCTGAACGCCAATCAGCCAATCACCGCGTTTCCCTCCGGCTGGGAATTTGCAAACTGCGGCAGTGATAATAAAAGTTGCGCGCTTGCGCGACGCTATGATCCGCCGACGCTTCAGGGAGTGCGGAACAAAGATGTGCATAACGGAAAGTATTCGCTGAATATCGGCATGAAAGACGGGTATGTAACGCAGACAGTAGAAAATGTTATTCCCGATGCGGTGTACACGGTTTCCGGCTGGCTTAAAGTTTCTTCAAGCGACAAGTACAGCGGCGTTGAAGTTGATGAATTGAACGCAGATGGCGACTGGATGGAAGAGAAACAAGAAACGACCGATACTCAAACGCGATGTAATCTTTCGTGGAGCGGAACGCAGACGCATTGTTTACGCGCAAAACAGACGAATGGAAATAACGGCTGGCAGTTTTTTACAACGACATTCACCACTGCTCCTGAAACGCGCCAATTCCGCATAACACTCAAAAATCGCGGCGGCGGCTCTATCTTCTTTGATGATATTCAACTCCGGGCGCATTTGAGCATCGCAGACGACGCGCTGGTCGCGCCTTCATGCCGTATTTATCCGGAGTCCGACTCTTTGACCTGCGATGCGCGCGACAAGCAGGGAAACCGCATCCGCGGCTGGCGCGGATACTGCATTGAGAAGGATCCGCGGAATTCCGACCAGTGCCTCAACTGGTGGCCGACGGATGTAATTCAGGGAGAAACAAACGTGCTCGGGCAAGTTGAAGAGGCGGGCTACAAAGGGCAGGCGCCGCTTTACTACTGCGCCGAGAGCATGGATAAAGCCCCGGGCGTGCCTCTGCCGCGCTTGGTGTGTTTGGCAAGAAATGACGTGAGCCAATCAGGCGCAGACATTGCGTTTGAGGCATGCAAGATCGTCGCGTTAGTGTCTGATCCAAAGCCGTCGTTTTATACGCTTTCAGATGACGACTGGCGCATAGGCGTTGACGCAAATGATTTTGGTCCGCTAAGCACGGATCAAGGCGGAGCAGGAGGGTATAAGGCGCGGATGGTGTTGGATAGCGGCATCGATCCTTCCGGTTCAAAGATTGGCGGACTGTGCGTTTTGAATGAGACCGGTAAATTTATTGAACAGGGCGATCCGCCGAACTGTCTGGACGGTTGTTTCTTAGCCCAAGGATTAGGCGGCTGGGGTGAGAATAAGAAAAATCTCGGCATTCCGGTTTTCTTTAAGGGCGAGAGCGAGGAGAATTCGTACGGAGGATGTACATGGTCAAAGAACGGTAGCAACTGGTCCAAGTGTGCGCAGGACATTGAAAAGTATTATCATAAAACAGCGTATTTTTATTTTACCGGCACTGACATCACTTTTGACGATGATATTTCAAATGATACGGAAACAGCCGGTTGCTGGGAGCATAACGAAGGAGATCGGATTTATGCGGTTGCAAAAGGGTATACCAGCAAGAGCGCCGAGCCGTACCCTCATCCGGATGTTAAGGATGATGTTGATGGTAAAGCAAAAATTATCAGGAATGAATTTCTTTGGTATTACGATTCTGCCGAAATAAAACAACAAGAGGGGAATAATAAGAATCTTAGTGATCTTGCTATTCATTTAAACGACATGACGCGAAAGAAGGATGCAACCGATTATTATACGTTTGATAATTTTGAATCCGTAACCCGCGGCCGATTGAATAGTGAGACATATATTGCTAATCAGGAAGATGGAGCTTATAATTATTTTAAAAATGTCTCGGCTCCTATTTTCCGCCAGTCGCGTCCGGAGCAGTGCAAGGTAATCGTTCAGGCCGTTGACAGCGCCGGGCGCAACAAGGCGTGGGCGGACAAGGTTGAGACCGGAAGCGAGCAGTTGCCTCCCCCGCTCTCATACGCGCGTACGGATCCGGCGTGCGTTCCTTATGGCGCGATTCCACCGGTGCAGAGCCCTTCTAATATCGTTGTTGAGCCAGTGAATAAAAAAGATCAGCAGACGCGTTCGGCAGTGCAGGTTCCTCTTGAACTCTATCACCCGGAAAATCTTGAAAATAAAGATACCGGGCTTTTATGCAAAGAAGCGCATCGCGGAGAAGGGTTTTACGCGTGCGGCGGATTGTGCGCGATCTGCAACCCTATTTTGGAAGGAGTTGCAAACCCGGGAAAATTCTGTCTGACCGATGCGGACTGCGGAGGGGTTCCGGCTTCATGCCAGGTCGCCATTGTGGCAAACACATATCCGACTGCTGTTGCCGCATCTAAAGAAAAGGCGATCGTGGAGAATGCGCCCAATGAAGGAGAAAGCGGTTTGCGGAGAGTGCAACGTATCTTTGCAAAAGTTTTCGGTGTCTGGGAATGGCGGCCGGGTACCTCCCAAACCGCAAAAGACCTTCAAAAAGAGACAGGTATTGCAACCGGAGAATATAAAAAGTTATCTGACGAGGATTTAAAGTTTGTTGGAAGCAGTGACTTCAGCTGGAGCAAAACTCAAGATATCGGCAATCTCGCGTTTTCTTGCGGACAAAAAACAGACGGTTCAACAATTCCAATTCCAAACACCGCTCTCATATACGGCACAGGAAAATCTTCCTGCGAAGTGTTTCCCGGATGCCGTAATCAAGCGCAGTGTATTCCAGACGATACAAATCCAGATACAGCCAATACATATCGCGACTATGATTATTGTAAAAAGAACGGAGAGGAAAGAGAATGTGATGATCATATGCGCTGTCAGCAGTTTGGAAGATGCGTTCCAGACCACAACCAATACCCGAACGTTGCGAACATCAAAGTAAACACCATGTCTGACGGAATTGTTACGTTGCAGGAAGGAGGGCGCAGTGTGTCGCTTGATTTTGACATCACGCTCAATCCGAATCAAAAGCCGATTAAAACCGTTATGGTTGATTGGGGCGACGGAACGCAAACCGCGCTCTCTGGCCTCTCGTTTGACGCCGGACATCGGACGTTTACGCATACTTACGCGTTTTATCCTGAAAGTTTCAGCGAACGGCCCACAACATGCAAGAAATATCCAACAACAGATGACCCATACGAGTGCCGCTATCGCCCCCGCATTAAAGTGGTTGATAATTGGGGATGGTGCAATGGTGCAAAATTGGTTACCGATAGTAGCGGCGCCCCTCTCACAGCCGGAACGGCGTATGTCGCAACCGAAGTTGTGAGTGAAGCATTGAAAAATGGCGCTCTTGAAGAAGACGGGTATTCGTGGGGATACTACAGCGCGGACTGTTTCAAGTCATATAATGTGAAGCTCAATGATCAAGGAAATCCTGTTGCAGAGAATGACGATAATGCCGTATATGCCATGCAGTCGTGGGACTACTTTTCCGGTATCATCAAAGTGCCGGAGCTCGCGAAATCAACAAGCGATATGAAACCAACTATTGCCGTTTCATTTTTTCAAGGGCAAACCGACATCACTGCGGATCTTTTGGCAGACGGCCACCTTGGGTCGGGTGATGACAAGAAAGCTATTACCACAAACGACATTCTATCTGTATGGATTACATGCGCTGATAACCAAGGTTTGAAGAGTTGTAATTTTGCTGAAGGCGACACTGGCGCAAACTTGAATTGCCTCGGCGATCTCCAGAATAAGCTTAGCGACTATTGTCCTTCTAGCACTTCTTGCTACGCCCAAAATTTTGAATGCAAATTTACATCAACCGGTGAATGGATTTATAACATAACCGCCATTGACAATAATGACCAATCGCAAACTGAAGGAAATCCTGTTCCGTTTGTGGTTCAGTAGCAGGAAAACAAATGCAGAAAGATTTTGATACAATTTTGAATCGTACGTTTGTATATGCCAAAACAATCGCTAAACAGTTTTATTTTGAATGGGCCGCCAATCCTCAAGGATGTCCTGCGTTTGACGGTGAAATAGTCCATATTACTCGTGAGGGATGGGATCATATACGGCATTTGCGTAAAAGAACCAAAACTGATGTGATGGGTAGGTTATTTGTTTTGGAGAGAGCGAAAAAGTTATTGAAAGAAACAACGTTATTTCAACAACACGTTGTCGGCACACATAAGAAGCAAAAGGTTGAGTATTGGATATTTGAGGGTATTATTGTTGGAATAAGTGTTAAAGTAATAGTGCGTAGTATTCAAAATAAACCAAAACATCTTCTTTCAGTCATTAAGAAAGGGACTATTGCACATGAGTTATAGCCGAGCCAAATAAAAAATAGCGCTGTCTCCCGCCTGTGAGCATTGATGTTTTTTTAAACTCAACACCCAGTAGCGGCATCGACGAGTGGTTACGTCCCAGCGCCATTTATACGTGTATGATAGTACGATTGAAACAACCTGTCAACCGACCTTTCCGCATTGCCGCGGCTGGCGTTGTTTTGATTGCAATAGCGGTGTTTGTTGCGCCGGGCGTTGCCACAGGGCAAGTAGGGCAAGGGCTTGGTTTGCTCGGAGGAATCGCCGCCACAGGGATAATGGCGTGGCTCGCGGTTCCTCTTATGCTCTTAAACGCGCTCGGGTTTATGCTTTTCAGTTTGGTTCTCGCTGTTTTTCTCGCGATGATTCAGCTTGACATTACCCAGTTTATGGGGACGGGCCAGGCGGTTGATACTGTGTGGCGGCTCTTGCGCGATCTGTCAAACATGTTTTTTATAATAGTTCTTATGGCGATCGCGTTCGGAACTATGCTGAAAGTGGAATCATACAAGTGGCAGAGGATGATTCCGAAACTCGCTCTGATGGCGATTCTCATCAATTTCTCAAAAACGATCGCGCTAATAATTCTGGACGTTGCGCATCTTCTGATGATGACGTTTGTGAACGCATTCAAAGATATTGCGGTTGACAATATCATTACCGCAACGCGCATCACAGAGCCGTTCACGAACCTAAAATCTATTATCGCAACCGACGGCGGAAACGCCGCGATGACGGCACTTATCGGCGAGATCATGACGACGATTATGATTTATGCGGTCGTTTTGGTGCTTGATGTTATTCTTCTTCTCATTGTTTTCCGTATGGTTTTTTTGTGGATTTTTATCGCGATTTCGCCAGTCGCCTATGTTACAAACATTATTGACTCAACTCAAAAATACGCGCAGAAGTGGTGGAATATGTACATCAAACTTGTTCTTTTCGGGCCCATGCTCGCGTTTTTCCTGTGGTTTGCTTTGATGTTTATGGCCGGCGGCTCCGGCGTTTTGCCGGAAGGCGCTCTTGAAAAAGCCGCTCCCGGGACCAAGGGTTCGTACGGCGGAGTCGGCGACAGCCAGAATTTCGCGAACTTTTTAATCGGAACGATTTTGCTCGTCGTCGGCACAGGTATGGCGGTGTCGTCCGCGGACTACGGAGGCAAAGCGGCCGGGAAGGTGTTTGACGCAGGAAAAAAGAAAGGGCAGGCATTTGCCGGGCGATTTTCCCAAAAGGGATATGGCGCATTGCCCGGAGCCCAGTTTATAAAATCACGATTTGGCGCAGAGTCTAAATTCGCTGAAACAGGATTCGGCAAGGCTTTTCATGCAAAATATCAGGGAGTGAAAGGGGGAGTGAAAAAACTTGCAGAAGACAACAAGTATGGGCGAGTGTTCGGCGGATTGGCAAAAGTTATTCAGAACAAACTGCAACTCGCGGTCGCGCTCACCGTGCCTGAAGCAAGAAAGCAGTTTTTCGCCCAAAGAGACGAGAAACGTCGGTTGGAAGACATTATGGGCGCTGAAGGGATAGCGAAGGCCGGAGCCATTGATACATACGGTGTATCAAATATATTGCGGACGCTTCAAACAAATTTCAGCGGAGCCGACACAGAGGCGCAGAAATTGAGCAAAGACGCAATTGACATAACAGAAGAGTTGAATACCTCGCCGCTTGAACTTGGCAAAGCCGCGATTAAGGATGAGAATAAAGCCTTGGATGGCGAGATTGGCGAACAAAAAAAAATACAAGATCAGGCCATCGCAAGTCTCACTAATGCATTGAAAACATTGGATGCGACTTTAACTGCACAGGACGCGAAAGATGTTCTGTTGTCTGGAGATCCTCATAAAGCAATTAATGATTTAGAAACATCCAAAGGTCCCTTTGATTCAGGAAAAAAATCCACTGTGATTACGAATGGATGGAACCTTTTACCGTCTTTTCTAGACGCTAAAACAAAGCAAGAAGAGGGGAAAGAATTACAAGATAAAAACGTTGCCATGCTCGCAAACACGGATGACCCAACAAATAGAGCGGAAATTATCAAAAAAGGGCAGGGAGTGGCAAAACAAAAAGCAGAAGATTTAGGAAAATTACAAGCTCAATTAACACCCGGTTTTGTATTTGACACCGCAGAATTGACGCGGCGCCAGGATAAATTAAATGAATTGACTGCAATAGAGCTTACATTATTAAGACAGCTCGCAGATCCAGCTCCAAAATCAAAAAAAGAAATGGATGCGTTAAGGGAAGACATGAAAAAGAATCACAATGCACTGCGGCAACTAGGATACGGATCAAAGATGAATACTCAACTAGATGATCTTAAAAGCGAAGTAGATGCAGGTACTATAGCAGAAGCCCATATTGACGGCTTTGCAAAATTTGCAAAAGTAGAGCTTCCGCAAGCCACAAAAGAGCAATTGCTTGCGGCGCAGTTGGAAGGCAAGAGCGCGGGAGATATTTTAGGCGACTATACTGCTTTGGAAAGTATATCTACTTCTATCGATCCTGACGTAACACCTGTTCAAAAACTTATCGCTCAAGAAAAAATGAGGGAAAAAGCCCTGCTCTTGCAAACTATCGCAAAGACGCTTGCTCAAAGCGGGGGAACTTCTATAGTCAACATTGGCAGTGACGGTTTGATAGCTACATCAAGCGACACAACAAATTTGGAAACAGAATGGGATACGAGAAAGAGTGAAAGGGTAACTAAAGAATATTTTAAAGAAGACGAAAAAAACTTCGCCGATTCCGAACACGGCGCGGCATATAAAGAACGCAAAAAAAAGCGTGAGGAAACTGTTGCGAAGGATAAAGGGCATTACGATACCGCGGCAGACCCAAGAACAAAAGAAGGACGTTACGCCAGTCTGGAACAGAAAAAAAAGGCGAACGAGGAGCGGCTTGAAAAGGTTAATAAAAAGATCGCCGGAATGCGCCTTGAGTCCGATTACGTTCGCCGCCAGCATGAATGGCACGAAGTGGCGGAAGAAGAAAAGAAGATCATGACCGATGATTCAGACGAGCTTATTGAGGATTATCACCTAGCGGTTAAACGCGGGCAGACCCCTCGCGCAAAGGCGATCGTTCAGAAACTGTTTAAGGACGGAAACGGCAATGATATTATTGAGGCCAGTGGCTGGGGGGCAAACTATAAGGGCATGCAGAATTTCGGCAGGAAGATGCAACGAGATCTGCATTTGGCAGAGGACGAGATGATGTCGTTTATGAAAGATATGGGGGATATCGCGCGCCATGCTAATCAGTGGGCAATGGCGTATTCGCATATTACAAAATACGGCAAGTATGTTGAGGCCTCCCCGGAGGAGAATTTCAAAAAAACTCTCAATATGATACGCAAAGCAAAGCCTACATTAAACGCGTCGCGTTTCGCCTTCGGGTACAACGACCCGGCCCAGGGAGGAAAATTCAATCTTCACCCGGCCGGTTTGCAGTATCTGCTTGACGACCCTAGAATGCTTTCGTTTAATATTGGACGCGGTATGAGCGCTCCGAATACGCTCGCGTCAATCGCGTCAAATCTGGAAATACTTAAGAAATTTCCCAGTATTTGGAACGCGGAGATACGCGATATGGGAGGTATGATGGTTAGCGAATTTTTTGGCAATAAAACCAATTATGCTGATACCAGTCAGGAAAGTTTTGACGCGTTACCTGCTCTTATAGAAAAGATTTTTGGCCGCATGTAATCGTAATTTGGGAAGTAAGGCGAAAATTATTTTTATTATTTTTATGGATACCGCATCTTTATCAACGCAGAATATCGTGAGCGAGAGAGAATTTTTGGCGCTATATCGTCGTGTTTTAGAGCAATTTCGCGATCACGCGCGCAGTTACATTATTCCTTACAACGACACAAAGCGCGCGCAGACGCTGTTGCGACTTTGGAGAACGAGTTTTGCCGATCACTCCGCGGAAATGCGCCGTCTTGTTCCCGAACTCTATGAAGAATGGGAGCGGGTTTTTACAATTCTTAAATGGATAACATTAAACAGTTTAATTGAAGAGGAAATAGTTAATCTTATAGAAAAGCATTGGAGAGAGGTTTATGAAATTCCTCTTTATAATGTTGTTGAAAAATTTAAAGTGAAGTGTCTTGGAAGGTTGCCTGAAGATCGTGATAATTTGAAATCCCGCGCGCGCTCTGCTCTTTTGCGCAATACGCAGGACATTACCGCCTCTAGAATTGTGCGCGGCACGCGGGAGGTGAAGGGAACAACGCGCAACTGGCTCATGGACTATAATGAAAAACTCGGGACTGGAGAGGCGGATAAATTGCAGTTTATTCAATACCTCACGAATAGTCAGAATACGCAGGATTTGAGCGAAGAGGACAGGAGCCGGGTTGAAGCGCTGTTTTCTTTTTACGAGCATCTTAAACGTTCATCAAGTACGCTTCAAGGGATTGAGGAGGAGGTGCCGTTTGTTGATGAACATGGGCGGCTGAAAATTTTTCATGACGGCTATATTGACGACGCTGATATACCGGAGCCGGAGTTTCGCGCAATAAAAGAAAAACTTAAAGAAGCCGGTGTCTGGCCCAAAGAAGACGAGACAGCCAAAATATCAAATGACAAATTACCAGTGTCAAATACCGTAACGTCTTTAACGGGCAATCAAAGCCAATCGCTTGATGAGTCAATTCTCGCTTCCTACAACACTCTCCCCATTCCTCTTGAGGCGATTCGCGCAAAAACTATAGAG
Source organism: Candidatus Jacksonbacteria bacterium RIFCSPLOWO2_02_FULL_44_20 (assembly GCA_001818155.1). Taxonomy (GTDB): domain Bacteria; phylum Patescibacteriota; class Patescibacteriia; order UBA9629; family UBA9629; genus UBA9645. The sequence goes on from MHJU01000024.1 coordinate 16,469, forward strand.
TTGCGGGAGCGGTTAAAGACGAGTCCGCAGATTGTGGAACAGATTTTAGCCCGTCCGGAGATCGTGAAAGACAAGGCGTATGTTGTCGCCGCGCTTATTTTACGAATTACTAATTATGAATTACGAATTACGAATAAAGAGAAATTAAAGCAGTGGATTCGTGAAACGCTTGAAGACAAGCTCGGCTGGGGTGAGGAGGATTCGGCAAAATTTGGTATAAGAATCGGTAATCTCTTAGACGAGCCATATAAAGGGTGGGCGGCGTATAATAGGACGACGAGAAAATTTGAGTGGAGCGTGTGAAATGTCAAATATCAAATTACAAATATCAAATCAAGTTCAAATGTCAAATGACACAAAAAAGCAGTACAATTTAGGAGAGCGCACGGCAAAATTTGGTGAAGAAATAATTAAGTTTTGCAGGGTGTTTGTCAAAGATGTGATAAATGTAATACTGATTGAGCAGTTGGTGAGATCTGGCACAAGTATTGGCGCAAACTATATGGAAGCGGATGCGGCAGAGTCAAAGAGAGATTTTATTCATAAGATCGGTATTTGCAAGAAAGAAGCGAAAGAAACAACATACTGGTTGAGGAACGAAGAGAATAATTGGACATTTTGGCTTTGACATTGATTTGATATTTGTAATTTGATATTTGATATTAACCAGCTCCCTTTACCACAAAAGCGGAAGCTGTAAAAAATTATGAAAACATACTTCACATCAGAGTCGGTAACCGAGGGTCATCCGGATAAACTGTGCGATCAAGTGTCAGACGCGATTCTTGACGAGCTTATCCGGCAGGATCCTGATTCCAGAGTCGCGGTTGAGTGCCTGACAACCGCCGGCATGGTGATGGTCGCGGGCGAAGTTACAACACGCGGATGGTGCGACGTGCAAAAAATCGCGCGCAATGTCATTAAAGACATCGGATATCACGATGGAAAATCCGGGCTGGACTTCGAGACGTGCGCAATTATTGAATCAATTCACGAGCAATCGCCTGATATTTCACAAGGCGTAACAGCAAGTGAAAAACATGAGCAAGGGGCCGGGGATCAGGGAATGATGTTTGGATACGCCTGTAAAGAAACGCCGGAGTTGATGCCTTTACCGATTATGCTTGCGCATAAACTGGCGCGGCGTCTTACCGAGGTTCGCCGCGCGGGCATTATTCCGTATCTAGGGCCGGACGGAAAATCGCAAGTTACTGTTTCGTATAACGAGAAGGGCAATCCGGAAGCGGTTAGCGCGGTTGTAATTGCCGCCCAGCACAGCGAGAAAGCGGACTTGGAAACAGTGCGCGCCGACATCCGCCGCGAAGTGATTGCGCATGTGATAGAGAGCGATCTTAATCAGGTAAAAATACACATCAATGAAACCGGGCGGTTTGTTGTCGGCGGCCCGCAGGCGGACTCCGGGCTCACAGGGCGAAAAATTATCGTTGACACTTACGGAGGAATGGGTCGTCACGGAGGCGGCGCGTTTTCCGGCAAAGATCCGTCAAAAGTTGACCGTTCGGGCGCGTATATGGCGCGTTATGTCGCAAAGAATATAGTCGCGGCGGATTTGGCAGACCGGTGCGAAATACAGATTTCCTACGCAATCGGGGTTGCGCATCCGGTTTCTGTTCGCGTTGAGTCGTTTGGCACGTCGAGCGTTTCCGAAGAGAAGATCGCAAAAGCCGTGATGGAGCTTTTTGACATGCGCCCGGCCGCGATTATTTCAACACTGGACTTAAAACGCCCGATATACAGGCAAGTCGCCGTTTACGGCCATTTCGGAAGAACCGACCTGAACGTTCCGTGGGAGAGAGTTGATAGAATATCTGATTTGCAAAGAGCAGTTGCGTGAGTTGGCTTGTGAGACGAGAAAGTGATATACTATAAAAAAAATGAAATTAAACCTGAAAACTATGCCCGCAAATCAGCAAAACACAAATGGAGCCGATGTCTTAGATTTGTTTGATGAAGCGACGCTTGCCGAGATTCCAGTAACAGACGCCGCGACCAAGAACCTTCATGGAACTCAAAGTTCGCCGGATATTGACAATGACGCGGTTTACGCATTTGCATCTTTGCCGTCGCATCTGCAATCAGCAATAAATAAAGACGCGGAGCTTAAAAAACGTTTTGAAAGCATTCTTGCCACATACTTAAAAGACATACGCGACGAACTTGAAACTCGCGATCGTTTGAGCGCAAGTATTGAAAAAGGCGGCATGGGGTTCGCTTTTGACGACATTGAAGAAATTTTCAAGTCTTTGCTGGAGCCAAAAACTCAAAAACTGGAGTCTCCGTCGCTTTCTCCGATCCGGCAATTAAAACCGGCTGTTGCCTTAAAACCCTTGACTTTAAGCGAATTCCCTGAAACAGAAGAGTTGCGGTCGTTTTCAATTACTCCGATAGATCTCAAAAAAATTGATAAACCCGTCGCTATGGCGGACAGGCCAAAAATTCCCCAGCCGCCCAAATCAGATGATTTTACAAATACCGCAAGCGCATTTTCATCTCGGAGATCCGCGCCGACAGGAGGCGCAAAACCAATAATGGTTGATATTTCTCACCCATCAAGCAGGCTCGTTAATCCTACAGATGAATTCGCGACGTTTGATTTTGAAGACATGCGCCGCAGTGGAGTGGGTAAGTTTATTGATTTTGTCGTTGACAGAATTGAAAAAATATCGCGCGACGAATTTGCAAACCGCCGTTCCGCGATCCGCGCATGGCAACGTTCGCCGCTTTATAGAAAATACGTTGCAATCGGTAAGGAAGTCTTAAAAAGCGCAAGCGATGTGAGCGCGTATCTCAAGGAGCATTCTCTCGGGCTGACGTGTGAAGAATTTGAGATGATAGGCAAATTAAATGAACGTTTGAGGTTTTAGCCGTCTAATGCAATATCCTGTTCCACAATTCATTGATCTGGAGCCGAAAATAATAGGTTCCATCACAGTGCGGCAGTTTTTTATGCTGGCGATCGCGATCGGAGCTATTTTTCTTTTTTTCAAATACGCGGATACCGGGCTTTTCATTTTTTCATCAGTGATAATCGGGTTTGTTACGATTGTGGTCGGATTTGTGAGAATCAACGGACGGCCGTTTCATTTTTTTATCATAAATCTTCTTGATACGATTTTTCGCGCGAAACATATGATGGTGTGGCGGAAAGAAATGCCGCAAAAACAGCCTAAAAAAGTCAGCGATAAAAAAGACAAAGAACCAGTACAGGTAAATTATGTGGCGCTCATGCGGGAGAAAGTGAAGACGCGCTCGCGCCTGTCGGACTTGTCGCTTTTAGTTGATACAGGAGGATATTATCAAGTTCAAAATTAAAAATTAAAAGTGCAAAGTTATGGGAGCGGCATCAACGCAACAATTTTTAGACATCGCCGAAATCAGGCAGGACACGCTGATTTTGAAAGACGGTTCTCTGCGCGCGGTTATTTTAGTGTCATCGCACAATTTCGCTCTTCAGTCCGAGGACGAACAAAACGCGCTTGTGGCGGCCTATATCACAATGTTAAATATGCTTGAGTATCAGATACAGGTGGTTATCCAATCCCGCAAGATGAACATTGACGAATACTTAAACGGTCTTGAAGAAAAGGCGCGTGTTCAGACAAATCAGCTTCTGAAAATTCAGACCGAAGACTACATCAAGTTCATGCGCGAAATTATCACTCTTGGGAATATCATGACAAAACGTTTTTATGTTGTTGTCCCGTATAATCCTTCCGGAAGTTACGGAAGGCGCGGATTTTTCAGCCAGTTTTTCGGGCTTTTTGCTCCGACCAAAGTTATAAAACTGCGCGATCAGAAATTTCAAAAATATCGTTCGGAACTCGCAAAGCGCGTTAGCGATGTGAGCTCGGGGTTGTCAAATGTGAATCTGAATCCGGTAGAGCTTGATACAGAAAGTTTGATTGAACTTTTTTATAACACTTATAATCCGCTGATTTCCAACATACAGCCTTTGCCGAAACTCGCTGAATTGCAGATAGAAACGTAATAAATCAGAAAATCTTTATTATGGCATTTAACCCACTTTCCGTCTTAAAACCTATAAAAAAAAAGAAGCCGAAAGAATTTCCAAAGACCGCGGGAGAGAAAGCCGATGAATATCTCTCCGGCAAGGAGCTTCTTTCCGCGGAGAAACTTTATCGCCGCGGCACAGTTGCTCTAAAAGACCTAATCGCTCCGGCTTCATTTGAAATCAAGCCGGATTATGTCCGGTTAAATGATCTCTACGCGCGCACGCTTTTTGTGCTTACATATCCGCGTTATCTTCACGTCGGGTGGTTTGCGCCGATTATCAATTTTTCCGCGCCGCTTGATATCGCTATGTATTTTTATCCGCTTCCTGATCCTGTTGTCTTAAAACAGCTTCGCGACAAGGTTGGAAATCTGCAGGCAGACATTAACGCCGCGCTGGAAAAAGGCGCGCCGCGGGATCCCGCGCGTGAAACCGCGCTGAAAGACGTTGAGCAGTTGCGTGACGACATCACGCAGGGCTTGGAAAAATTTTTCCAATTCGGGCTGTACACAACTATTTATGGGAAAACGCTTGCTGAACTAGACGAACTCACAGAACGGCTTGAATACATCTTTGGTTCCGCATCCATCCTCACAAAGCGCGCGCTTTGGCAGTCGCATCATGGGTTCACCTCCTCGCTTCCGGAGGCGCTGGATCAGCTTCAGATTGGATTCAATATGAACTCAAGCCCTATTGCGACTTCGTTTCCGTTTGTTTCAAGCGACTTGAGTTCAGATGCTGGAGTTCTTTACGGGATCAACCGTCATAACAACAGTTTGGTGCTGTTTGACCGTTTTTCAATGCCGAATGCGAATTCCGTTGTGTTTGCGACTTCAGGCGCCGGAAAAAGCTACTTTGTAAAACTGGAAATTCTGCGATCGCTCATGCTTGGCACAGACGTAATCGTAATTGATCCTGAACGCGAGTACGCGTATTTGTCTGACGCGGTAGGCGGAACATACGTAAACATTTCGCTCAATTCCGATTCGCGCATCAATCCGTTTGACCTTCCGGCTTCTGTGCCCACAGGCGCGACATCGGCAGATATTATTCGCACAACAGCCATTGCGGTGAAGGGACTTTTGAAAATTATGCTCGGTTCTATTACGCCAAAAGAAGACAGCGTTCTTGATCAGGCGATTCTGCACGCGTATGCAAAAAAAGACATCACTCCGGAGGCTGATCTTGCAAAAACAGAACCGCCTTTAATGGGCGATTTGGTGCAGGTTTTGGATGGAATGGATGGGGCCGAAGACCTTGTATTAAAATTGAAAAAGTATACCGAAGGCACGTTTGCCGGCCTTTTCAATCAGCCGACAAATGTTGACCCGCGAAACCAGCTCGTGGTATTCAGCGTGCGGGATCTGGAAGACGAATTGCGCCCGATGGCGATTTATAATATCATTAACTATGTGTGGAATCTTGTGCGGAGCGAACTCAAGAAACGCATTTTAGTGATTGACGAGGCGTGGTGGCTGATGCAGTACGAGGACTCGGCAAAATTCATGTACGCTCTTGTGAAGCGATGCCGCAAGTATTACCTTGGCGTAACAACCGTAACGCAGGACGTGAACGACTTCTTAAATTCTCCCTACGGCAAGGCGATCGTTACAAATTCTTCAATGGAGTTTTTGATGCGCCAGACAAAAGCCGGCATTGATGTAATAACAGATACGTTTAAGCTGACTGAAGGCGAGAAGTATCTGCTTTTGGAATCGTCTGTAGGCGAAGGGATATTTTTCGCCGGCTCCAAACACGCGGCTATGAAAGTTGTCGCCTCCTATGTTGAGGATCAGATTATAACAACCGACCCGGCTCAACTTTTAGAAATTGAGCGTTCCAAACAGGAATTTGCCGAAGCTATGGAGAGAGGAGAGGTTGAAGTCAGTTAAATTTTTAATTTTGAATTAAATTTTATGTCTATTAAATCTCTTTCAATTATCACAATTATAGTTTTTTTCATTATAGCCGGCTTGTTGGGAGCGTTATTTTTTATATCAAAACAGCCGCCTGAAGATGTTCCGAGAGAAGATGAAGTAGAATTAAATCCTGTTCCGGAAAAGACGCCTGAAAAAAAGCCGGAGAAAGAGGAAGATGCAGAAGAACTAAAAGAGTTTGATGAAAGTTTGTTTAACGCAAAAGACGCGGTTTTGCCAAGCGAAGAGTCAGCGGATCGCGGGGGAGCTTTAGTATTTGCGCGCGTTTTTATTGAAGACTACGGCAGTTTTTCAACCGCAAGCGGGTATCGGCATATTGAGAATTACTATCCCAAAATGACCCAATCTATGCGCGAGTTTACGGAGATATGGATTAAAGTAAATCCGACAAAAGTGAAATCCGATTCTTTTTATTCCATAGAAACAAGCGTCGCAAATTTGCGAATTGACGAGTATGGCAATAACAGCGCGACCGTTTTTATTGAAACCGCGCGCGTTGAAACTGATGTTCCAGAGTATTATAATCGTCAATCCAAGCAAGACGTTGAAGTAAAATTAGTGAAAGACGAAGAAGAATGGAAAGTGGATGGAGTGTATTGGAAGTGATATGTCAAATAACTCTAACAACGATCAAAAGTCAGACGATCCTGAAGACATGAGAGTCGTATTGCAGGAAGCGAAAACCCGCGCGAAAGCCAAAAATATGCAGGAGCTCGCGGAGAACGTCGCCAGAAAACTGTCAAAACAGCATCCGAAAAAAGAAAAGATAGAGGATCATTACAGACAAAGCGGGTATCCTGAAGGCGGTGCGGATACAGATGGACAGGAACAAGAAAACAAAGGCAAAGACAATGCGACTGAAGGATCGGAAAAGACAGATGACGATGAAACTGGAGAACAAAAACAGTTGTCCAAAACAGATATGACTGATCCGGATGCGCTGGAGAATGCGTTTGGTCCAAAGAGGAATGAAGAAGAGCGGCCGGTCATGAGCGGCAAGCGGCAGTTGGACAGAGCCGCGGCAAGCCCGACCTACACAGCTCCTGACGGAACGAAACATAAACAAAAAGATTACGACCCTTACAAAGAACGTTTGCAAAAAGGATGGAATGAAAGGAGAGATAATGCGCTTGGACTGCAACCGGGAAGCACCTGGCGCGGAACAGGAAAACCGCTTACCGATGCGGAAAAAAAGGAACAGGAGAACGTCGGGAAACTCCCGTCACTGAAGGATGATCCGAAAGGTCGCCTTCAGCACGAGGCGACAAAAGCCGGAGGGAAACTTGCCGGCAAAGCGATCGGCAAGATCGCGGAGAGCGGAACTGTTGTGTCTGCTTTGCTCATATATGGGCTTGCGTTTGCAAACGATTTTCCAGATGTCGGATTAAAAGTTGTTGAGTGGTTCACATTCGGCGCCGGCACAATAGCGGATTTTATTTTTGATGTCGTGGTAACGCTTGGATTCCGTTATTTTCTGCGAAGTTCCATCAATATACCGGGGATAAAAGCATTGCTATACAGCGCATCGTTTCTTGAAATGTTGCCGGGGCCCCAGGACGCTTTGCCTTTTTGGACGATCTGCGCGTGGATTTGTCTGCGGAAAATCAAGGAAGAACAAGAATCGCAGGAACAACTAGGCATCAGCCGCGAGTATGCGGCAAAGCGAAGGCGCGAGGATTTGGAAAATCAGTGGTCAAAGTACGGGGGCGGCACGCGGGAAGCGGCGGCAACTGCGTAATCAATGGCGTATTTTTTGATTTTATGAAAGACATTTCGTCTTATTTGCAACACTGCGGAAAAGTTATGATTTTTATAGACGCGGCAAATATTATTTATAGTTTGCGTTCTCTTGGATGGAGAATGGATTATCACAAATTATATCAGTTTTTTAACGACTCGTGCATATGCCGCGGCGTATATTTTTACACTTCATATCGTCGCGACAATCCGCGCGATAAGCGCTGGCTACATATTTTACGCCGCACAGGGTATATTGTTCGGCAAAGAGAGTTAAAGTTGATCAGGCATAATGACGGACATATTGATATGAAAGGAAATTTAGACGGCTATATTTTTATTGATGTTCTAGATAGAATAAATGAATATGATACTTGTATTCTTTTAAGCGGGGATTCTGATTTTGAGATTTTGGTTGATTATTTGCATAAACATAATAAAAAGGTGATTGTGTGTTCAGCGCGACATCATGTTGCAATGAATCTGCGCAGAAAAGCTGATAGGTATGTGAGTTTGATGTATTTTCAGGAACTGTGCCAATATAAAAAACCAACCCCCTTTATTGAGAAGGGAGCGGTTTGAATTTTCACCCCAACGTGTGTTGGGGGAATAATCCAACCCCCTTTGTTGAGAAGGGAGCGGATAGAAATTGATAGCAGTATAGCGTATAGTGCGTATATGTCAAGCAAAATCCGCCAAAATTTTTTTACCCCCCAAAAATTGCTTCTGTTGTTTCTCACCTTCTTCGCAATTCAAAGCATTATGCTTTTGTTTTTGGCTCTTCGGCCATTTGACGCTCGGGCGCAGGCGCGGGCCGGCGGGCTGACAGGAGAAGGTCAACAAGATTGTCCGTGTCTGTATGATAAGAAAGGCACTAATAAGATAGACACTACACGTCTCTACATTCCGATCCCCGGCGTTACTGACGCGTGCGGCTGGGTGTGCGACATTAACGATGACGCGCGCGGCGACATTGCCGATTACATTATTACAGTGTATAAACTGCTCGTCGGCATCGCGGCGGTTGTCGCGTTTGCGATGATTGTGTACGCCGGATACGAGTGGATTTTCGCGATGGGAAACTCCGGAAAAATTGACGACGCGAAAGAGCGGATTATGTCCGCGTGCATAGGGCTCGCGCTCGCGCTCGTGTCCGTGCAGTTTTTGCAGGCGTTAAACCCGCAACTCACAAACATTTATCTGCCGGACGTTACAAAAATCGCCCGCGCCTCTCTGAATCCTTTTTGCCGGGATACGGATATTGTGTTCGGCGTAGACACAATGAAGGAACTTAAAGATAAAGATTATGTCGTTGATAAAACTAGAGCGACAAAAGATAAGGCTAGTTTAACCTGCCCTTCAGAGTTTACCATCTATGTCCGAATTGAAGGAGATAAGGCATATTGTTATTCCAACAGCATAGACGAATGCTGGGGGCAGATCACGGAAAAGTTTGCAAATAAAGGCGATCAATCGGTTACGATTACCGGTACGGACGGACAACCGATTACTCTTACACAGCAATCTATCATACCATACGATCCAAAATCCGCTCCCAAATGCCAGGGCACTTTTTGCAGTGGTAGTGATAAAGAGCAAGTATGCTACCCATCGGATCCGTACGCAAGAGCATTTGAATGTAAAAGCGCCAAGTCCGCGTGCGAAGACACAAACGACAACAAGAACGGTTGCGAAGAGGTGAATAATTGGCTCGCGTATCAGGGGTATACGGATCAACAGTGTGCAAAGATAGTGAAGACGGCACAACAGGATGCTTGTATATTAGGAAAATTGCTAAAATGTCCGCCAGATTATCCTAATCAGATGAAAGGTGATGATGTATTTCGTAATCTCGTGAAAGATATATGTTGGGAAGCAAAAGGGCAGTCAGAAGCAGTGCTCAAGGATTGCGGTGGATTTGGAGTTAAAATTTATCCTGTGCTTGACGGAAACGCCGTTCAAGGCGCGAATGCACTATGTTGTAGAAAACCTTCCACACAAGAAAGCGAAACTGATTATAGCTGTGTAACAAATTATATGGATAGGGGCAATACAGTTGTAGAACTATTAAGTATCGTACAACAAGTAACAATACCGCCAAATACTCCTGGTCATTATTTTGGTCATGATTGCAACGAAGGGACAGCTTACTTATTAGATAAAGAAGGCACGGACTGTCATATTCTGGGTTTTTATCCAGACGCTTATGACGTATTGGGTACATGTCAGAAGAAAGAAGGGGAGAATGGGGATCAAGGAACAGTAACGCGTGGGGTATGCGTGCCGAAAGATGAAACTCTATACGGTGGATTCAAAGTATGTTGGGGGGATAATCCGTATCAACAAATAAATAATAATTATAATAATTATAATTTGTGTCTGAAAACAGAGAAAGAAGCGTATAAATGTAATCCCTATCTGCTTTCGTCTGGTATTTCCTGCATCGGCGAAACACCGGCTTCCCCACCTCAAGTTAACACAAATAACGTCATAAACACGGAGATTGAAATAGCTATAGAGACGGTGGTTAATAGCAATACTACGTTAAAAAATAATTTTTCTAATCAGCAGATCGGGTTTCAGAGCAAGCCGCAGTTTTTTAGCGCGAATACCGCCTTTGCCGCGGAAAAAATAGACGCGTGCACCTTTGTGCAGG
>MHJU01000024.1:26855-32921 GCA_001818155.1 Candidatus Jacksonbacteria bacterium RIFCSPLOWO2_02_FULL_44_20
CGTGCACCTTTGTGCAGGCGGTCGTTGATCAAGAGTCAGACGGAAAAGTTGATGCGTGGAATGGAAATAAAAATGACAAGGGGCAAGTGGTATCGGTAGATTGCGGGTTAATGGGCATTAACATTCCGAACGGCACCGATAAAAATTCGTGCGAACAGTATAAAGACACAAGCGATCTTGACCAGGACGGAAATCTGGATGAGAATTTATTTGATCCCGGTTTTAACATCGCAACCGGGGTTCAAAAAATAAATAGCTGGTTTTCTCCGTCAATCTGCGGCGACGGCACCTCATGTAAAGCCAGCCAAAGCGGGCGCGTTGACGGGAATAAATTTTATCGTTATGCGATGGCCGGCTATAACGGCGGCACGAATGCGAACAAAAAATCCGGCGGAGACGATCAGTTTTGTTCTATTGACGAATCGGGTGCGAATAAATGTTGCGCGAGTCCGTGCAAAGATTATCAAGACGAATGTTTTATCACTGCAACAGCAGACGATATTTATCCCACTCAAGTTGAGTGTCCGAACGATCGCGGCAAGTATCAAGGGACGTATGATTACGTTTTTAATATTGAAGAATTGTACAAAGCTCTGAAGAATAAAAATCAGAAAAAAGATGGCGACGGCATCGCGTCGTGTCCGTAGCGATCACAACCGATTAAACGGATTCACGCGTAGTTACGTACAGTTGACAAAACATACGTCTTGTCATAAAGTGAAAGTACAATCGTATGAAATATTTTGATTGGAATACAGAAAAGAACGAACAACTAAAGACAGAGCGCGATGTGAGTTTTGAGGATGTGATTATCGCGATTGAAGAAGGAAAATTGTTTGACATTATAAATCACCCCAACACTCAAAAATATCCTAATCAAAAAATACTCATCGTCTCCATTAGCGATTACGCCTATCTCGTGCCATTTATTGAAGACGAAGAGAAAATTTTCCTCAAGACAATTATCCCAAGCCGTAAATTAACGAAACAGTATATTTTTAACCGATAATTTATGAGATACTTTCAATTAGACAATGAAGAAGAACAGCTTCTGGAGAATGTTGAAACAGGGCGGATTTCTTCTGTACGCAATGTCGCAAAAGAGAAAGAGCGCTTCAAGGACTATGCGCGCGCGACATTACGAAAGACAAAAAATATTAATATCAGATTATCTGAACGAGATGTCCAAAAATTAAAGGCGCAAGCGTTTGAACGCGGCATGCCATATCAAACATTCATCGCATCTGTTCTGCATCAGGTTTCAGACCGAGCCGACAGAGAGAAGGTATAATATCACAACCGATTAAACGGATTCACGCGCGTGCCGTTTATGATGATCTCAAAGTGAAGATGCGCGCCGGTGGATCGTCCGGTTGAACCCATTAGTCCGATAACCTGTCCTTTTTTCACATATTCGCCGGGGGAAACAAGAATACCTCCGGCTTTTAAGTGCGCGTACAAGGTTTTACTGCCGTCAGAATGTTTCAAAATAATGTGATTGCCGTAGCCGCCACGGTTAAACCCAGCTTTTTCAACAGTGCCTTCTTCTGATGCGTATACATTTGCGCCCATTTCGCAGGCGATGTCTACTCCAGTATGGCGCCAGCCCATAAAGTATTGTGTGATGCGACGGCATACTGTCGGCCAAAGAAATCCGCCGCTTCCAGCGCCCCGATCAAGCGCAAATTCTGGAACCGTTGTCGTGGGTCGTCGCTTTGGAGCGGGAATTGCTGGAGGATGCCCATCCGGAATAAGGAGACTCACGCCGATTTGAATGGCGCCGTCATCGTTTAAGTGATTAACCTCTATAATATCGTCTTTCGGAACACTGTAGAGCGCGGCGATGCTTGAAATCGTTTGTCCGGATTTCACTATATGCAGAACTCCTGTAACAGGAAGGATGATAATCTCATCTCCGGGGCGGATGATACTGCGGGCCGAAAGTTTGTTTGACCATAGAACTGTGTTGACGCTGATATTAAATTTTTCCGCGATTCCGTAGATTGTGTCTTCTGGAAGCACGTTGTATGTGATAACTCTTTCGCGCGGTTTCGGCGTGTCAAAAGTTTCCGCAATGTCCGGTTTTGTTATGACTGCGCCGTCTTCTGAAAGGAGAATAGAAGAAGGTTCGGCGCTTGGCGCGGCTTGCGGGGTTCTCGGCGTTACAGCGGGCGGAAATTCTGTTTCTTGCGTTGCCTCGCCTAGAGAGAGATTTGGTATCACAATCTCTTCTTCCCTGCTCTCTTCAAAAGTTATTTGCCCTGGAGAGAGTTTAGGCAAAATGCTTTTTGTCCAAAAATCCTCGGCTCGCAGAGTTCTGATTGAGATATTTTGTGCGATCGTGATAAGGATTACCAACACTGCAACTGTGTGTGAAACATAGCGGTTAGTGAAAAGGAAAAATAGTTTATTGCTGTGCGACACAAAAAATGCCCGCTGTTTCCGGTTTAGAACGAGAATAAACCCGTAGATCGGGAGGATTATGAGGTGAAATATGCCTTGCGCAATTATTTGCATCGCCGGCACGCTGTTTAGAATAATAATCAACGCAAATTTGCGCGCGATTTTCAGAATAAAAAAAATAGAATCCACAATAAGGATTCCGATGAATGCCATAAGAGGCAGGACGCGAAATCGTTTTGCCCCGAGAGAGCGTTTTTGCCTGAAAGTGCGGTAAGTTTTATGATAGGAAGGCATTTGTGAAGAATATCATATCTCTTTGCGTTTTGTCTATTTTTTGCTATAGTTTTTTCACTATGTACGACCATAAATCTATTGAACAAAAATGGCAGAAACTATGGGCGGAAAGGCGATCATATGAGGTAGTTGAAGAGGACGAAATTCCTCGCAAAAATCGGCGCTATGTGCTGGATATGTTCCCATATCCATCTGCCGCGGGCTTGCATGTCGGGCATCCGGAAGGATATACCGCAACCGACATCTACTCGCGGTATTTGCGTATGCGAGGGTATCATGTGTTGCACCCGATGGGCTGGGACTCATTCGGGCTTCCGGCGGAAAATTACGCGATTAAAGAGGGAGTTCATCCGCGCGAGTCAACATGGAAAAATATAGAGACATTCCGCAGGCAGATTCAGGACATTGGCTTTTCTTACGACTGGTCGCGCGAAATCAATACAGCTAGCCCGGAGTATTACAGATGGACTCAATGGTTTTTTCTGTTCTTTTACAAGCGCAACCTCGCGTATCGGAAAAAGGCGCCTGTAAACTGGTGCGTTAGCTGTCAAACCGTGCTTGCGCGTGAGCAGGTAGTTCAAGGGAGATGCGAGCGTTGCAAAAGCGAGGTCATTCAAAAAGAATTGGAGCAATGGTTTTTCAAGATCACCGAGTATGCGGATCGTTTACTACAAGGTTTAGACACGATTGATTGGCCAGAATCCATAAAGCTGATGCAGAGAAATTGGATTGGGAAGAGCGAAGGGGTGAACATTACATATACTATAGATGGGACCGACAAGACCGTTACCGTATTTACAACTCGGCCAGATACAAACTTTGGCGCAACTTTTATTACAGTTGCTCCTGACTCATCGTTTGTGAAGGAATGTTTCACGTTATTTCCTGAACAGGCAAACGTAGCTAAGTATGTGGAATCAGCATTGCGCAAAACAGAACTTGAACGAATGGCTGAAGGACGCGTAAAGACCGGAGTTTTTACCGGCTGGTACGCAATAAATCAGTTGAACGGAAAGAGAATGCCTGTGTATATTAGCGATTTTGTTTTTTCTACAGTTGGAACTGGCGCGGTAGTTGGAGTGCCGGGGCATGATTTGCGAGATTTTGAATTTGCGCAAACATTAAATTTAGAAATAATTCGCGTTGTAGTCGGCGAGGACGGAGATATATCTTCTATAACACGCGCTGAACAGGTTCAGGAGGAAAAAGGCGTAATGATTAACAGTGGTTTTTTAGATGGTTTAGAGATTAACCGCGCAAAAGATCAAATCACGAAGTATATTGAAGAAAATGGTTGGGGAAAGCGAGTTACGAACTACAAACTTCGGGACTGGCTGATTTCGCGCCAGCGGTACTGGGGCGCGCCTATTCCTATTATATACTGCGATTCTTGCGGCGAGGCGCCGGTGCCGGAGGAGAGTCTTCCAGTGCTTCTCCCGGACGATGTTGATTTTCTTCCTACAGGCGAGTCGCCTCTTGTCCGTTCAAAAAGTTTTCACAAAGTGTTATGCCCAAAGTGCGGCAGAGCATCCCGACGCGAGTCCGACACGCTAGACACATTTGTATGTTCTTCGTGGTACCTGTACCGCTATACCGATCCGAAAAATACAAGCGAGTTTGCATCAAAGAAGAAAATGGCGTACTGGTTGCCGGTTGACTTATATGTTGGCGGCGCAGAGCACGCGGTAATGCATCTTTTATACGCGCGGTTTTTTTGCAAGGCGCTTTATGACGCAAAATACATCACTTTTGACGAGCCGTTTACAAAACTTATCAATCAGGGGCTCATCATTGGAGAAGATGGGCAGAAAATGTCCAAGTCGCGCGGAAATGTCATCAATCCGGACGATGTCGTTTCAGAATACGGAGCGGATTGCCTGCGAATGTATGAGATGTTTATGGGTCCGTTTGAAGACGCAAAACCGTGGTCAACGCAAGGGATCAATGGAATACGGAGATTTTTGGAGAAAGTATACATATTATTTCCCAAATCTAACCATGAAAGTTTTCACGGCCAAATTTCTAAATTTCAAAGACTGGAACAACTCTTGCATAAAACCATCAAGAAAGTTACGGAAGATATTGAGTCCTTCAAGTTCAACACCGCAATCTCACAGATGATGATTTTTATAAACGAATTTCAAAAACAGAAAGATGATCTTGATACTGTTCACTACAAACTGTTCACTACCAACTTCTTACTGCTACTAGCTCCGTTTGCTCCTCACATTGCGGAAGAACTTTGGAGCCGTACCGGGCATACAGCATCTATTTTCAAAACGAACTGGCCTTTATATAAGGAAGAGTTTATTAAAGATGAAACAATAACGGTTGTAGTGCAGATAAACGGCAAGGCGCGAGGAGAGGTGAATATTGCGCGTGATGCAGATCAGTCATTTGTGCTGTCAGAGGCTCGTTCAAACGAGAGAGTCGCGAAATTTCTTGCAGGGAAAGAGGTGAAGAGGGAGGTGTATGTAAAGGGCAAGATCGTGAATTTTGTTGTTGCTTGATCATGAATACTTTTACAACTTTACCATCATACTCATTACTCTGCTCGTCAGTTTTCGTTTACCCCACCGAAACCTGCTATGGACTAGGATGCGACGCGACCGATGTGGATCTTGTGAGTCGCATCTATGCAATTAAAGGCAGGTCGTTTACAAAGCCGGTCTCGTTGATTGTAACAGACATAGAAATGGCAGAGCAGTACGCGGAATTTTCAAAAAAAGCTCGTGATCTTGCGGAAAAATTTTGGCCAGGGGCGCTGACTCTTGTGCTTCCGCTTCGCAAAGATCGCCGCGAGCTTGCAGATATTGTTCGTTCAGAGTTTGTTGGCTTGCGAGTTTCGTCGCATAGAATCGCGAGCGCAATATCGCGTTCTCTTCGCCGCCCGATCGTCGCGACTTCGGCAAACGTTTCAGGAAAAAGGGAGTGTTATAGCGTTTCTGAAGTATCAGCGCAGTTTTTTCATCAAAAAGAAAAGCCGGATATTATTATTGACTACGGAGTTCTTCCACGCGTTCCGCCGACAACGATTGTAAAAATCGCAGGCGATGAGGTTGAAATTATTCGGCATGGGCAGGTTATAACGAGCGACTTAAAATAACAAAGACCCCGCTTTTGACGAGGTCTTTTACATTAACAGGTGACTATTTCTTCTTGCTCCTGCTCTTGCTCTTGCTCTTGCTCTTGCTCTTGTTGTTTGCCATTATCTAGTGTAAGAACTCCATCTCCTTTATCGGAGATTTTCTTATGTAGTTGGTTTCTCGCTAAAAAATTTTAGCGGGCAGTGCCAACGCACAAGAACAGTTCTTAGTTGATTACAATATTTTTTCTGTTTCCATTATAGCACAACTGCGGAATTGTCAA
>MHJU01000024.1:32946-51824 GCA_001818155.1 Candidatus Jacksonbacteria bacterium RIFCSPLOWO2_02_FULL_44_20
TATCTCTTTGTTGCTCTTTTTTTTGTTGTTGCTCTTCCTGTTGCTCTTGTTGGTTTTCTTTTTTTTATGACGCCTGTTCTCTTTTTTGTACTACCTGCTTTTTTTCTTTTGGGTCCTGGCATTATCTCGTGTAAGAACCAATTCTCCATGAGCGGAGATTTTCTTATGTAGTTGGTTCCTTGCTAAAAAATTTTAGCGGGCAGTGCCAACGCACAAGAACAGTTCTTAGTTGATTACAATATTTTTTTCTGTTTCCATTATAGCACAACTGCGGAATTGTCAATAGAGATTTTGTTGTGTATAATGCAACATTGTTAAAATTTATAAAATATTTTATGAACTCCATCACAATCCGCGGCGCGCGGTGCCATAATCTTAAAAATATCACAGTATCAATTCCCCGCGGCAAGCTCATTGTCGTAACCGGAATTTCCGGAAGCGGAAAATCTTCTTTGATCTTTGACACTTTATATGCCGAAGGACAAAGAAGATATTTAGAATCGCTTTCCGGTTCATCGCATCATTTTCGCGAACTCCGAGAACGGCCGGACGTTGACGCGATTGATGGACTTACTCCGACAATCTCAATAAGCCAAACATTCACGGCTTTCAATCCGCGCTCTACTGTCGGCACAATGAGCGATATTTACGACTATCTCCGCATTCTGTTTACTCGCATAGGAGTTGCGCGCGGCGGACAAGTTTTTTCAATTACTCCCACTCCGCGCTCTTTCTCATTCAATAATCCTCTTGGCGCTTGCGAGAAATGCGAGGGGCTTGGGGTTCGGCTTTTGATTGATCCGGAACTCATTTTGCCAAATAAACGATTGAGCATTATAGAAGGCGCGATTAAGCCGTTGATGCGGCTTGGTTCAGAGAGAAGCCATCTTTGGAAAACGCTGATTGCATATGCGAGATCCAATTCAATTGATACTTCATCGCCTGTCGGCGCAATATCTGCTTTAGCTAGTGCCGCAATTCTTCATGGGCGAGAAGGCGAATTTCAGGGAGTTATTCCTCATCTTGAAAAATATTATCGCGAAACAGACTCTCCGTATGTTCGCGCCGAGATTGAACAATATATGCGCGAAAGCCCGTGCGATTTCTGTCGAGGAAGCCGCCTCAATAATAAAGCGCGATCAGTCGTTATCGGAGAAAATATTTCTTTAGATATGTTGACTGCTATGAGCATCTCGGATTTGCGGCGTTTTTTTGAAAAATCTTTGAAGATCGCTCCGCGCATGGAACGTCTTCTTATTCAACCGATTCGCGAACGGCTGGAACTTATTGAGCGAGTCGGGCTTTCGTATCTTACATTAAACCGCAGTATCCCGACTCTTGCCGGCGGCGAAGTTCTCCGTCTTCGGATAGCAGTGCAAATTGGAATTGCGCTTTCAGGGGTAACATATATTTTAGATGAACCAACTCAAGGTCTTCATGCGAAAAATATAAGCGATTTGCTTCACACTCTCGCGAGTCTTTGTAAGCTTGATAACACAGTGATCGTCATTGAACATGACCGCGCGATTATTTCCGCGGCGGATTATATTATTGACATGGGGCCAGGAGCAGGCGAGAATGGAGGGCGCGTTCTCTATGCGGGGGATCAGTCCGGATTTCAAAATGCGAATACTGATGGGGAGACAGCGCGCCATATGCGAAATTATAAAAAATCGCGCGCGCATATAAAACGCCGCGCCGGAAACGGAAAACATATTATAATTAAAGGCGCGTCCGAACATAATTTAAAATTTATTGACGCATCGTTTCCTTTGGGGATGCTTGTCGGGGTGACGGGCGTCTCTGGTAGCGGAAAATCAACACTTGTGCACGATATTTTGGCGCGGGCGCTGTCGCAGAAATTACATCGCGCAAAACACCCGCCTGGGGCGCATCGAGAAATTTCCGGTATAGAATTTATTGATAAAGTGATTACGGTTGATCAATCCCCAATCGGGAGAACGCCGAGATCAAACCCCGCGACATTTATCGGAGCGTTTATGTATATCCGCGATTTTTTCGCGACGCTTCCGGAGTCAAAAAAGCGGAAATACGGAAAAGGATATTTCAGTTTTAACGTTCCAGGCGGCAGGTGCGAAACATGCGCCGGAAACGGAGAGGTGCGGATTGAAATGTATTTTCTTCCTTGTATGTACACGCCCTGCGGCGAGTGCGGAGGAAGCCGGTATTCGCGAGATGCGCTTTATATAAAGTGGAAAATGAAAACTATAGCCGACATTTTAGCCATGACTGTAACTGAAGCTCTAAATTTTTTAGGAGACGACATTCCACAGATTGTAAAATATCTTAGAACCTTGGGAGAAGTGGGGCTTGGGTATCTGAAATTAGGCCAGAGTGCGACAACGCTTTCTGGCGGAGAGGCGCAGAGAGTGAAATTAGCCGTAGAGCTCGCGCGCCCAGGAACAGGAAGAACGCTTTACATTTTGGACGAGCCCACAATCGGTCTACATTTTGTTGACATAAAGCATCTCATGGACATTTTGCACGCGCTCGTTCTCAAAGGCAACACTGTTATTATTATTGAACACAACATAGATGTGATTGCCGAGTGCGACTGGCTTCTTGACCTTGGTCCTGATGGGGGAGAGAACGGCGGGAGAGTTGTAGCTTTCGGAACCCCGGATGACGTTTCTAAAACTCGCGGGAGTTACACCGGGCAATTTTTACGGGAATTATTTTTGAGGACATGAACCACTATCGCATAGCCCAGTCAAAATTCAAAATCGCTGTCCGTATAGTAAAAATTTTGCGATATGTTCCCTGCATTCGCATGATCGCCGTATGCAATTCGCTTTCCTATAATCGCGCGCATGAGGGAAGCGATATTGATCTTTTTATTATCGCGAAAAATGGGAGAATATGGACTGCGCGATTTTTTACTCTTCTGTTTTTGGAATTTATCGGCGCTCGTCCGCTTGTGTGCGCCAGTTTTTTTCTCGCCGAGGATTCGCTCTGCATTGAACCGTACAAAATTTCCGTGAATGATCCGTATTTGGAATTTTGGATTCGCATGATAAAACCGCTCTACAACGAGACTCAAGTGTATGAACGCTTTATAAGCGCGAATAGCTGGGCGTTTTCTGAAACGCTGTTTGCGCGTTATATTCCAAATTACAAAAGGCGCGTGAAACCAGTATTTCTGAAACTATTTTTATCTCTGTTTACCACATGGATTCCGGAAACGTTTTATAAACGTTTGCAAATGGCTCTTCTTTTTCCCATTATTAAACGCCTTGCTTTATGCTTTGACTCTCGCGTCGTTATCTCCGATCGCATCATTAAAATGCACACGAACGACAGAAGATTGGAATTCAAATCCCGATGATTAAACAAAAACAAATAGCAGGTTACGGATTATATCTACTTCTCATTCTCCTTCCTTTTCAAACACGCTACTTTCTAGTAGAGCGTTCAATTGGCGGAGCATTTTTTGAGTACGGAAGTTTTACAGTGTATGCGACGGAGATTTTATTGTGGTTTTTAGTTCTCTATGAGATATTTTGGTTTCTCTTTCGCAAACGTTATAAAAATATACCGCCTGATGAACGAGTACATCGTCTGATTCTCAAATTTTTTCAGGAGCGTCCGATTATAGCGTGGTCTCTAATTTTTTTAAGTTACGCCGCGCTTTCAGCTCTTTGGTCTGTCAATCGCGAGCAGACGCTATTTTACATTATTCGTTTAACAGAAGCGCTACTTGTTTTGTGGCTTATTACATTATCTCGCGAAAAAAAACGCTCCATGCTTTTAACTTTTGTTATAGGCGTTGCTTTGCAAAGTGCGTTTGGCATCTATCAATTTTTTACACAAACAGTTTCCGGGAGTTCAATTTTAGGCATTGCCACACAGATTCCTGACACGCGCGGAGTTGCGGTTGTTGAAACAGAACTGCGGCGGTATTTGCGCGCTTATGGCGGACTGCCGCATCCAAATATCCTCGGCGGATGGATTGTTGCAGGATTAATCGCCCTCGTCGCGCTTATTTATGACAGCGCAATCCGCGCCGGCGCATTTTCGCGCTCGCGCCTTGTTCTGCCGTTTTTATTAGTATACTCTCTTTTGTTTACAGCGCTTATTCTTACATTTTCTCGTTCTGCCGGAGTCGCGTTTGTTTTTGGCATAGGCGCGTTTTTTGCATATGGCGTTTTTCATAAGAAAACGCGCTATCGCGGGTTAGAATTGCTTTGCCTGACCGCGATACTTTCTATTTTTTTTGGAATTTTATTAAAAGAGCCGCTTACCGAACGGGGGACAGGGCTTGTTTTTAATCGCAACTCCGGGCGGCTTGAGCAGAAATCATCATGGGAGCGCAGTCAGGGATTGCGTGACGCATGGATTTTGTATAAAAAAAATCCGCTTTTGGGAAGCGGTTTGGGAACATATACGACGGCGCTTGCTCGCCTATATCCGGAACGTCCTGTATATGAAGTTCAACCAGCGCATTCGGTGCCAGTTTTAATTTCAGTGGAACTTGGCATTGTTGGCGCATTCTTTGCGTTTTTATCTTTCTATCACATCGTGGCATATCTTTTGCGCCGACGGAAAATTTTGGGGATTGTTTTATTTTGTGCCTTTTTTGCTTTCAGTTTATTTGATCACTATCTGTGGACATTATATTCAGGAGTTCTGCTTATTGGAGTTTGTTTCGGTTTTGGGATTGTGTCGGATGACGAGTAGTAGAGGACGATCACCTCACAGCCTTGACTATCGCTTTGAACACAGGCTTTTGTTTTTCCGCCAACTCTGCAAGTATTTTACGATTTAAGACAATATTTTTTTTCTTCAGTCCGGCGATGAGTTTTCCGTATGTTGTTCCGTTTTCGCGCGCGGCGGCGTTGATTTTAATATTCCAGAGCGACCGAAAATCGCGTTTTTTAAGCCTTCTCCCCCGATACGCGTGCGCTCCAGCTCTTGTTGTCGCTTCTTTTGCGATTTTGATGCGCGTTCTGCGCCCCAAGTACATACCCTTTGCTTTTTCAAGGATATTTTTTCGGTGCTTTACATGCATTGTTCCGCGTTTGACCCGAGGCATAAATTAATTGAGTTTAAAATTTTTATTTTAAGACAGAACCCAGCGCATTTTTTTTGGCATAGACGCCATTCTTCGCTTGGCCCGCGCGGTTTTTCCGCTTTCTTTTGGTTTATTAAAATGATTCTGTCCGGCGCGTTTCCTTAGGATTTTTTTATTTTTCGTAATGATGATGCGCTTTACAGCGGCTTTCCAAGTTTTAGACATAAGTTTAGTTTCCTGGTTGTATAATTGCTGTAATGCGTTTTCCTTTTTTTAATGGCGGCTGGACGATTGTCACTTTTCCAAGCCCTGCAACAAATGCTCCCAGTTGGTCAAACGCTCTTCGCACATGGATTCCTTCGCGCCCCTGCAGGATCATCTCCAGTTGTGCCTTATCTCCTTCTTCAAGAAATTTTTTCGTTTGTTTTAATCGCGTTTCAAAATCATGCGCGCCCATATTAAGGGCGAGCCGCACTCCCTTGATGATAGTTTTTTTCGCCTTGCTTTTTTGGCGTTTTTTTTCAAGATCGTATTTAAATTTGCCGTGATCCAAGATTTTTACAACCGGAGGATTATCTATCGGGGAAACCTCTATAAGATCAAGCCCGCGCGTCTGTGCTCGCTCTAGAGCTTCATAAAGCGGAACAACACCAACAAAATCGTTCTCTGGATCAATGAGTTTAACTTTTTCTGCGCGAATTTGCGCATTGATCCGGAAGTATTTTACAACAACCGGCCTTTTTTTGTGAACATGTCGTCTGCCCATTTGGTGGAGATGAGGGGTAGTACGCCCCTGTATGCATAAAGAGCGCTAATTCGTTTACAAACATAGATCGTTTTGGCGTGTTCCCTAAAAAGTGAATAAACGATCAAAATTTTTTTAGGCAAGCCCGAAAGGGATTCGGAAAAAAGCGTCGGGCGCGTTTTTTTCTACACTCAAACCCTTGTATTGCACCGAGATCAATAGTCGTTGAGTAGAGCATGATCGCGATGGCTCCCGCCTTATTCAGACAGAAGCTAATGCAGGAACGAACTGTGTGAATCGTTCAGCGATTCTTGCAAGAACGGTTCCTGCAGTGTCAGTGTTGACGTTTAATATGTGTTTCAGATTTTTTATTATGGAAGACGGCTGAACCCGTCTCCAGTTTGTAGAATAAAACGCAATCTTAACGCATCAAATTAAGAACATCCCCATAAAATCGCATAAGCGTCAGCATATCCGATAAAATAGCTCTTGTCAAGGCAAAAACGTAAGAGTACTATAGAAAATATATATGACATTCTCTACTCTTCTTGCCACAATTAAAAAGAATAAACTGAAGGTTGACGCAGAACTCTTAGAACTCGCCTATGGTTTTGCAAAAGAGGCGCATCATGGGCAGATTCGTTTGAGTGGCGAACCGTATATTACCCACTCGCTTGTAACCGCAAATACGCTTGCGGGTCTTCGTATGGATGAGCCGACAATTCTGGCAGGCCTTTTGCACGATGTTCCGGAAGATACGCCTCGTACTCTAAACGACATCAGAGAAAATTTCGGAGAAGAGGTCGCAATGCTTGTTGAGGGAATTACAAAACTTGGTAAGTTAAAATATCGCGGAATTGATCGTTATATTGAAAATTTGCGGAAGATGTTCGTTGCCATGTCAAGCGATATACGAACAATTATTATCAAATTTGCTGATCGGCTTCATAACCTTGAAACGCTTTCCGCGCTTCCACAGCGCAAACAAATTCGCATTGCGCAGGAAACTCTTGAAATCTACGCGCCAATCGCGCATCGGCTCGGGATTGGCGTTTTGCGCACAGCGCTTGAAGATGCGGCTTTTAAGTATGTGTTTCCAAAAGAGTATGAGCGGGTAACCTCTCTCATTGAAGTCCGCAGTAAACAATATACAGAATCTCTCGCGCGAGTGAAAGAGAGGCTAATGGAAGCACTTCGCAGAAATAATATTCACGTGGTTGATTGCCACGGGAGAAACAAAGGGCTCTATAGTTTGTACAAAAAATTGCTTTATCACAATAATGACATCAGCCAGATTTATGATCTTATCGCGTTGCGGGTTGTTGTGCCGACAATTTCTGACTGCTATGCGGCGCTTGGCATTGCGCATTCATTATTAAAGCCGTTGAAGGGGCGCATTAAGGATTATATTGCTCAACCAAAACCGAACCAGTATCGTTCGCTTCACACAACTGTGTTTTGCGATCTTGGCGAGATTGTTGAAATTCAAATCCGTACAAGCGAGATGCATGAAGAGGCGGAATACGGCATTGCGGCGCACTGGCAGTACAGTACTATTGGTTCTAATAGAAACATTCCAGCTGAATTTGCCGATTGGATTGAAGAACTTGCGAAGTGGCACAAGCACAAAAGCGATACCAAGGAGTATTTGAAATCATTGAAACTAGAGGTGTTTCAGAATCGCATTTTTGTTTTTACTCCCGACGGCGATGTGATAGAACTTCCTGACGGTTCAACGCCGATTGATTTTGCCTATCATATTCACACAGATATCGGCAATAAGGCCGTTGGCGCGAAAATTAATGACGAGATGGCGCCATTGGATGTTGAATTAAAAAGCGGCGATCTTGTTGAGATTATCACCGACAAAAATCGCAAAGGGCCAAATTACGACTGGCTGAAATTCGTTAAAACAAGAAGCGCGCGCGGGAAAATTCGCCAATACGCAAAGCCCCATCTTTGGCAACGTTTAACCCCATGGCCGCTTAGAAAGTAGCTTCTTTTACGAGCACCCCAAAGACGCTCCGCAGTTTAGACACCGATAACAACTGCCGGAACGGATGGTGATGTGTCCGCACTCGCTACACGCCGGCGCGTCTCCCATGAGTGTTGAATTAAAAGCAGAGAGCTGATCTCCTCCGCTCAATTCATCTGCCGCGGTGTGTTTAGGTGGCACATGGACAAAATCTGTGCGGTTCAAGTATTCCATTCCGAGCACGCGGAAAATGAAATCAATAATAGAGGTTGCGGTTTTGATGTTCGGATGATCGGTTACTCCGTTCGGTTCAAAGCGCGTAAACGTGAATTTGTCAACGAATTTTTTTAACGGCACTCCGTACTGCAAGCCTATTGATACAGCAATCGCGAAACAGTTGAAAAGATTGCGGAATGCGGACCCCTCTTTATGCATTGAGATAAATATCTCTCCAAGAGTTTCGTCTTCGTACTGGCCGGTTGAAAGAAATATTTTATGCCCCGCCACATTGGACTCAATGGTAATGCCTTTCCGTCGCTGTGGCAGTTCTCGCTTTGTGCCGCGTTCAATAAACGAGAGTTGTGTCGGTGGTTTTTCTATAAGCAGAGTAGGCGTTTTTTCTTCTTTCTGCTTGGTTGAAAGCGGCTGGGAAAGCTTACTTCCGTCGCGATACAAAGCTACGGCTTTTAGCCCCAACCTCCACGATTCAAGATAAACTTTTTCAATGTCTTCCACGCTCGCACTCCCTGGCATATTGATTGTTTTTGATATGGAGCCGGAAATGAACGGTTGTGTTACCGCAAGCATTTTTACATGCCCCATCGGGTCAATGAATCTTACGCCGTTTCCGCAAATGTTTGCGCAATCAAAAATTTTAAGGTGCTCACTTTTTAAGTGAGGCGCGCCTTCAATAGTGTGATGTCCGCAGATTATATTGTTTGCGTTTCTCTGCTCCTCTTCTGTGAACCCTAAAGCGTCCAAAAAATTGCTGTTTGAATCATTGAGCGCGAGCACATTATCGCGAAGCGTGTATTTTGTGAAAGCGTAGTGCAATTGAAATACACGCTGGAGTTCATGTTCAATTTTTTCAAGCGTCTCTTTAGTTAACCCCTTTTTAAAAAGCGTTTCACGGTTGATCGTGCTTTGATTGTCAAGCGAATTGCATCCGACAACATAGGTTATAATGTCTGAAATTTGATTTTCGCTGTATCCAAGCGTGAGAAGCGCCGGTTTTATTGATTGGTTTGGCATTTTCCAATATCCTCCTCCGGCGAGTTTTTTGAACTTCACGAGCGCAAAATCGGGCTCAACTCCGGTAGTGTCGCAATCCATAAGAAGGCCTATTGTTCCTGTCGGCGCGATCACGGTTGTTTGGGCGTTCCTAAATCCGTATTCTTCTCCCAAGCGGAGCGCTTTATCCCAGGAAGAGCGCGCGGCAGAAAGAAGATCAGCCGGACAGAATTCTGGGTTCAAAGGAATGGGTTTAATCTCCAGCCCTTCATAAGCTCCGAATTGAGCTTCAGCCTCTTTATCAACCGGAACTCCATATGCCGCCCTTTTATGATTTCGTATCACGCGCAACATGAATTCTTTGTTGTTTTCGTATTCTGGAAACGCGCCGATGTGCGAGGCAAGTTCGGCGGAAGTCGCATATGATTCTCCTGTTAAAATCGCAGTAAGAGAGGCTGTGATTGATCTGGCTTTCTCGCTGTCGTATGGAATGCCGGAAACCATAAGCATGGTGCCGAGGTTTGCGTATCCAAGCCCGAGAGTGCGGAAGTCGTAGGATTTTTGCGCAATTGCCTTAGATGGGAACTGCGCCATCAAAACCGAAATTTCAAGGACAATGGTCCAAAGCCGGATTGCGTGGCGGTAAGCGGGAATATCAAAGACACTAGTTTTTTGATCAAAGAAGCGCATGAGATTGAGCGATGCGAGATTGCATGCAGTGTCATCTAAAAACATATACTCGCTACATGGATTTGAAGCGCGAATCGGCCCTGCGGCAGGGCACGTGTGCCAATCATTAATTGTTCCGTTATATTGAATTCCAGGGTCGGCTGATGCCCACGCTGATTCTGCGATTTTTTTCCAGAGATGTTTTGCCTGAACTGTTCTAAAGACCGCTCCGTCGGTTCGTTGCGTAAGATTCCATTCTTTATCATCCAAAACCGCGCGCATAAATTCGTGCGGGATGCGCACAGAATTGTTTGAATTTTGCCCTGCAACTGTTTGATAGGCCTCTCCTTCGTAGTCCGATGAATATCCAGCGAGAACCAGTGCCCGCACCTTTTTTTCCTCATTTGCTTTCCATGTAATAAACTGCTCCACTTCTGGGTGGTCAATGTCTAAACACACCATTTTTGCCGCGCGACGCGTTGTGCCGCCAGATTTTATTGCGCCGGCCGCTGTATCTCCGATTTTCAAAAATGTCATAAGTCCGCTTGATGTTCCGCCGCCGGACAATGGTTCGCCGCGTCCGCGTATATTTGAAAAATTTGTCCCGGTTCCGGAGCCGTACTTAAAAATTCGCGCTTCTCTTACCCAAAGATCCATTATACCTCCTTTATTTACGAGATCATCTTTTATACTTTGAATAAAGCAGGCATGCGGTTGCGGATGCGTGTATGCGTCTGCAGAACGCGTTAGTTCTTCACTGTCAGGATCAACATAATAGTGCCCTTGCGGTTCGCCTGTAATGCCGTAAGCCAAAGCCAAACCGGTATTAAACCACTGCGGCGTGTTTGGCGCTCCGATTTGAGATACAAGCATGTAAGTCAGCTCGTCTTCAAAAATTTCCGCGTCTTTTGTTGTTTTGAAATATCCGTAGCGCTCCCCCCAATAACGCCAACAAGCGGTCATCCTCCGTATTACCTGTTTTGCGCTTTTTTCAGGCCCGGTTTTTGGTGAACCGTCTTTGTTGAACACTTGCATTCCGTTATCATCAAGCTCTGGAACGCCGGCTTTTCTAAAATATTTTGATATCATTATGTCGGAGGCAACTGGCGAAAAGTGTTTCGGGACCTCGGCATTTTTCATTTCCAACACAACTGATCCGTCCGTGTTTGTGATTTTACAGTTCCGCTCTTCCCATTCCACCGTATCAAACGGATGCTCGCCTTCTTTTGTGTAGAAACGAGTAATCGCGAGCCCGCCATCGCGTTTTTTTGGCTCAATTTTTTCAAAAAATCCTGATTCCTCAAAAATACGCTTGATTTGCTCTTCAATATAATCACGCTTGCCGTTTAATCTCCAGCGCGGAGGAATTGACAGCTTATAATTTCCGAGATTGAGGGTTTGTGCGGGCATATAAAAATTTTTAATTATGATTTTTTATTTTTCCAATTTTTGCGCCTCGCGCGCGAAGTCGTCCGGATCTTTAAAGTCGCGGTATACAGAGGCAAAACGAACATAGGCAACTGTGTCAAAATCCTTCAGATGTTTCATTACAATCTCTCCAATATCAGAGGATTTAATATGATCATCAATCGCCGCAATTTGAATATCCCGTTCAATATCACTTGTGAGTTTTTTGAACATTTCAGCCGAGTATTCACGTTTCACAAGCGATCGTTTGATACCTTCCAGAAGTTTTTCTTTGGAGTATAGTTCTTCTTTTAGAGCGCGTTTTATAACCGTAAGATCAAGAATTTCTGTTTCTTCCACAGTTGAGAACCGAAATTTGCAGGCAATGCATTCCCGCCGTCGTCTGATTGAGGTATTTTGGGCAGTAGTCCGGGATTCAATGACTCGTGTGTCGTTATCGCACAACGTACAAACCATATTTTTACTATATCTAGTGTTAAGTGATATTATTTTACCCCTACCTATGTATAAATGTCAAATCCGCTTATTACAGCGGATTTAGGTAGTGAACAATTTTTGTGTGTGGACAATTACGGTTTTTTCCAGCTTGCGTATTTGCATTCCGGATACTTATTGCAACCATAAAACGTTTTTCCTTTTCTGCTCCGTTTAATAACAATCTCGCCAGTTTCGCATTCAGGGCAATGCATATTCAGTTTGTGTTCAATGCGTTCTGTATGTTTACAATCAGGATAATTTGGACAACCGAAAAATTGGCCAAAACGTCCGTCTTTGCGAATCATTGCAACTTTGCAGTTCGGGCAGATCGGAGCAGGCGTCGCGTTGTTTTCTATAGCTCCATGAGTATCGGCAATAGCCTCGGTGTAGGCGCATTCAGGAAACCCCGGACAACCGAGAAATTTTCCAAATTTTCCCATTCGTATGATAAGGTTGTGTTTTTTGCACGATGGGCACACAGTGTCGGTTTTTGTTTCTAGAAGTTCTTTGTTATCAATTTCTTCATATTTTATCTTCAGCTGTTTTGCAAAAGGGCCGTAAAAATCGGAAACTACTGATGTCCAGGGAACGTGCTTTTCAGCGATTGCGTCCAAGTTTTCCTCCATTTCAGCGGTAAAATTATAATCCACAATGTTCGGAAAATGTTTTTCCAATAGATTATTCACCAATTCTCCCATTTCAGTCGGGCAAAAACGTTTTTCTTCGTCTCGCTCTACGTATCGGCGATTAACAACTGTTTCAATGGTCGGCGCATACGTTGACGGACGCCCAATACCGCGTTTCTCCAATTCTTTTACAAGAGATGCGTCGTTGTAGCGTGGCGGTGGTTCTGTAAAATGTTGTTTTGGCTCCACATTTGAGAGATTAATCGGTTCTTGTTTTGACACTTTCGGCAGTTCTACTTCCTCCACTTTTGCCGGATATATTTTGAGAAATCCATCAAAGACAATGCGATTTCCAGTTGCACGAAAGAGAGCAGAGCCTTCGTTTCCTATAATATCAATCGCAGTGCTTTTCATAATTGCCGAGGGCATTAAACTCCCAAGCGCCCTTTGCCAAATTAAAGTGTAGAGCCTGTATTGGCGCGGATCTAAATGTTCTTTTATTGCATCCGGTTCAAGAGCAATGTCTGTTGGACGTATGGCTTCATGGGCTTCTTGCGCTCCTTTTGCTTTATTTTTAAAGACGCGGGGTTTTGTAAAGGAATAAGAGTTTCCAAAACGTTCTTCTAGATAGTTTTTTGCCTGAACAATAAATTTGTTCGCCAATGTTGTGGAGTCTGTGCGCATATATGTGATGAGCCCTGTCGCGCCTCTATGGTTTCCAAGATGCACTCCTTCATAAAGTTGTTGGGCAAGCATCATAGTCTGTTTGGAGCTGAACCCCAAACGGTTATGAGCATCTTGCTGAAGAGTTGAGGTTCGGTATGGCGGAAGCGGATTTTTTCGCACCTCTCGTTCCGATACATCATGCACCTTGTAGCTTAATTTTTTTAGCTCTTCTGTTATCTCGTCTGCCTTTTCTTTTTTTGATATATCAAATTTTTCCAGTTTTTTACTTTGGTATTCAATTAACGATGCTGGAAATTCCGTCGCGTTTTCAGAGTTAATTTTTGCAAATAATCCTGTAATCGTCCAATATTCTTGTTGTTTGAACGCGCGAATTTCACGCTCTCGTTCAACAATTAATCGCACCGCAACGGACTGCACTCTTCCGGCGGAGAGCCCTCTCGCAACCTTTTTCCATAATAAAGGCGAAAGTTTGTATCCGACAATACGATCAAGGATTCTGCGGGCTTGCTGGGCATCAACAAGATCGTGGTTTATTTCTCGCGGATTTTCTATTGCTTCAAGAATCGCATCTTTCGTGATCTCGTGAAAAATAATTCTTTTCTCGTTTCCTTTTATTTTCAAAAGTTCTGATATATGCCATGCGATTGCCTCGCCCTCGCGATCTCCGTCAGTCGCGAAGTAAATAGTGTCGGCTTTTTTCGCCTTTTCAATGAGTTTCTGAACATGCTCTTTAGCCTTTTTAGGAACAAGGTATGTTGGGGCGAAATCATGGTCAACGTCAATACCAAGACGTGTTTTTGGCAGATCGCGCACATGTCCAAAACTTGATTCAACAGAATAGCCTGATGGAAGAAAATGCGCGATTGTTTTTGCTTTTGTCGGAGATTCAACAATAAGGAGTTTTTTCATGGAATTTTTTTAATGACCCCAGAAGATAAAGTGAACCAGTTGCGACGATTAAGTCCTTTTGGCGCGCGTTTCGCATTGCATCTTTGAGAGCGTCTTCGGGATCAAGATATAGCAAAGGTGAGAGTTTTTTACATTTTTTTATATACAGATACATGGCTTTCATGTCTGCAACCTTTCGTTCGCGTACAGTATGGCGGGTTAGATATATTTTGTCAAAACATGGGAAAAGAAGAGAAAGCATGGCGCGCCAGTCTTTAGTTCCGGTTGCGGCAAAAATCAAAAATTTTCTGTCAGTCCTTTTAAAAAATGGCTCTAGCGCATCAATAAGATACCTCATCTTGTCTTTATTGTGAGCGCCGTCAAGAATTATAGTTGGATTCTCGGCAATAATTTCAAAGCGTCCGGGAAGCGGAGTATATTGTCTGATGCCTTGTTCAATGATTGCATTGTTAATTTTTAACAATTTTGCCGTAAAACTGGCGATAGCGAAGTTCTCATCGGGCCGGCCTTTTTTTGGCATAGGCGTTTGGTACAAAACTGCTTTCTTTTTATCCGCCTCTTGTTTTATCAGAGATAGCGCTTTTCCTTTTATATATGGTCCTACTACCACTACCCCTCTCGGTTTTATGATTCCTGCTTTTTCATAGGCGATGTCAGTTAAGCGCGGGCCGATTAAATGAGCATGATCATCGCCGATCGTAGTGATGAGAGACAAGTCGGATGTTTTAATGATGTTTGTTGAATCATATCTTCCTCCGCAACCAACTTCAATAATTGTCCAATGAGCGCGTATTTTTTTAAAATACAATAGTCCAAGTACAAACAAAATGTCAAAATATGAAGGCAGTCCGTATGGGCTTTCAGTAATAGATTTTACAAGCTCGGGCTTTAGTCCTTGCGCAAGGCTTTCAAAAGCATGAGGCGGAATTATTTCTGTTGATACGGCGTTTTTATGAATATCCGGCTTTGAGACGCGTATCCGTTCGTATACATCACCGACATGCGGAGAATTGTAAAAACCGACAGTATAACCGGCATGCGCGAGTATGCTCTGAAGGAGAGCGCCGACCGTTCCTTTTCCGCTTGTTCCTGTGATGTGAATAATTTTTGTTTTTCGCAGAAATTTTGAAATTTCAGATTTTTCTTGCAAGAGCCATTGCGCGCGTTTCAGAAAATACGACGGATTTCGTTCTCTAAGAGAAAGCATATAGTCTGCGTTTGGAAGGTTTGAAAGCGATTCAAGGAATAATGGCGCATTCATAGGCATATATACTGCCCGCCGCCTACGTTTTCTATGCGTCCTGCAAGCTCCATCATAGTTAAAGCGGCATTTACCTCGCGCGGGGCATGAGCGGTTTTTTTGATGATATCGTCAATATGAATCGGCATATCAAGAGACAGAACATCGTATATTTTTTGTTCAAGAGATGAATGCGCAGACGGTTCTTTATTTATAAAAACAGTTTTTTCTGCTTGTTTAGGCATTAGAGCAATGCCGTATTCTTCCAAAATATCCTCGGCTCGTCTGATAATTTTTGCTCCTTCTTTAATAAGAGTATTTGTTCCTTCTGATTGAGGACTATAGATGTTTCCTGGAATCGCGAATACGTCTCGGTTTTGATGAAGAGCGCGGTATGCGGTGATAAGCGAGCCGCTTTTTAAGTTTGCCTCAACAACAAGCGTAGCTTGCGCAAGTCCGGAAATAATGCGGTTCCGTCGCGGAAAATGATACCGTTCCGGAGGAATCCCAGGCGGAAATTCAGAGAGCAGAGTTCCGTTATGCTCAAGAATTTCCTGAACAATTTTTGTGTTCATACTTGGATATATGCGATCCAAACCGTTGGCAAGCACTGCAACAGTTGGTTTCCTTGCTTTGAGAGCCGCAAGGTGCGCGTAACTATCAATACCAATCGCAAGGCCGCTTACAATTACAATATCATGAAGCGCAATCGTTTCAATAATATCTTCTGTAACTCGCTTGCCGTAATGCGTGCATTTTCGCGAGCCAACAACAGCAAGACGAGGATGACGTTCAAACTCAAGAGTTCCTTTATAATATAGCACCGGCGGGGGTTCCGCGATTTGGACTAAAAGTTCAGGGTATTGAGTTTTTGGTGTTTCATTATTTATAAGCGCCGGATGCGCCATGATTTCTATATGATGTTTTTGCAGATCGTTCCAAGCTTTTTCAGGATTGATTTTTCCGCGCTCCTCGTTTAATTTTTCTCCAGTTTGAGGCTGTAAACCAGTGAATGACAATTCACTAAACGGAGCTTCCCACAGACGTTTGGCGTCGTATTCAAAACGTTCCATAAGCGTAAATAGCGTTTTTGGGGTGAGCGTGGTTATGTGATTTAAGGCGTTTAGGAAGAAAATTTGTGTGTCCATGTGTATTTTAAGTAGATTACAGTATAGAAATTTTTCGGAAGAATGCAACAGTAAAAATAATAAAAAACCCTCTGTCTCTTGTCCGGCTTAGTCAAGCTACTTGGATGGAATTAAGGAGGGATATCCCATACTTTCGCGCTAAGACGGACAAGAGGCCGAGAGTTTTTTGAAGGTAACTTTGAAGGTAACGGCTTATAGTAGCTGAATCTAGCAGAAAGTCAAGTGTTATGATAGAGTAAGAGTTATGGAAATTCTAAATAAACACAGCGCTCGTTTATACCAAATCATTAAGCGTTTGAACGCAGGTATTGCGCTAACCGGCGCAGAGGTTAAATCTTGTAAAGCGGGCCGAGTTAATTTTGTCGGCGCTTATTGCAGTTTAAGCGCGGACGGAGCGCATATGATGCTGAAAAATTTTTATATCGCCCCTTATGCGCCTGCAAAACGTGAACAAAGGGCATATAATCCGTATCAGGAACGTGTTTTGCTTCTCACTAAACAGGAACTTAGCTTTGTTTTCGGTAAACTTAAAGAAAGAGGGATCACAATTATTCCGTTGCGGCTCTATACTAATCGGCGTCTGGTGAAATGCGAAATCGGCATTGCTCGCGGAATGAAAAAGTACGACAAACGGGAGAAATTGAGAAAGGAGGAGTTTGCGCGGAGGAAACAGCGGCTCGTATCGCGCTGATTTAGACTTGATTAAAAAATATGAGCAAATCATTTACTATCCACGATTTGCCTGTGGAAGAGCGTCCTCGCGAACGGTTAGTTAAATTTGGCGAGCAGGCGCTTTCGGTTCAGGAATTATTACAGCTTATTTTAGGACGCGGCATTGCGGGCGAATCAGTCGCTGTTACAGCGCAAAAATTATTAACGCAATTCGGTAATTTGCAAAAGTTATCAGATGCGAGCATTGAAGAATTATCCCTAACTAAAGGCATCGGGCCTGCCAAAGCCGCACAGATAAAAGCCGTATTTGAAATTGGTCGTCGGTTTTCCACCCAAACCGTTCCATATAAGAGCAAAGAACTAACCGACCCCGAGAAAGTATACCGGCTGATCAAGAGCAGACTCAAAGATTACGCGCGAGAACATTTTTACATCATTCCGCTGAACAGCAGAAACTACTCAATTGCCGAAGTGTCAGTCGGTTCGCTTAACGCAAGCATTGTTCACCCGCGCGAAGTGTTTGCCGAAGCAGTCAAAAATAAAGCGGCGTCAGTTATATTTGCCCACAATCATCCTTCTGGCGACCCGGAGCCGTCGGAAGAGGATCTGGTGATTACAAAAAGATTAGTAGAAGCTGGCAAGATTATGGATATTGAAGTTCTGGATCACGTGATTGTTGCGAAAGACGCATTTTTCAGTTTTAAGAATAAGGGGTTACTCTAAAACTGTGGCAAAAAATAATTCACAAAACTTATGAAAACTATTCTAAACATACTCAAAGATACAAATTACAGCTTTTCGCTTTTTGATCAGTCGCTTGTTAATGAATTGGAACAGAAAATAACAATCAAAGACGGCAAGCCGTATGTTGTTTGCGTTATCCGCGGCAAAGAAATTATTCTGAAACCAGAGGAAGTTGTGCGTCAATTATACGCAATGAAATTGCTGGAGCAATACGGCTACCAAAAGCAAAGAATCAAATTTGAGCACCCAATCCATTTTGGCCGCGAGGTGAAATCTGCCGATATAGTTATTTTTGATAAAGACCGTCCGACTGTTGAATACATTATCGTTGAAATTAAAAAGCCAAAACTCCAAGACGGAAAAAACCAGCTCCGCTCTTACACTAACGCGACCGGCGCGCCGATCGCCGTCTGGACCAACGGCGGACAAATCTCGCACTACAACCGCAAAGACCCGAATTATTTTGAGGATATTACCGACATTCCAAAAGCCGATCAGACGCTTGAAGATATTTTGAAAGAAAGATTTACCCTTAAAGATTTAATCATCAAGGATAAGATTCCAAATGAGGGCAAATCGCTTAAAACCATTATTCAGGAAATGGAAGACGAAGTTCTGGCAAATGCCGGCGTTGATGTTTTTGAAGAAGTATTTAAACTAATTTTTACCAAACTTTACGATGAACATAAAAGCCGGAGAGACAAAGAAATTATCAACTATTTTCTTAAAAAGGAAAAATTTCCGATGATTGTGGCGGACAAACCGGCGGTTGGTTATCTTGAAAAGGAAAAAGATCCTTTTGAACAGTTAAAAGAAAAGATTAAACAAGTTGACGATTCAAATTTTAGAGTTTTGGAATTTAGAAATACCGGACAATCAGAAGGCGGCTTAAAAAATAAAATTCAAAATCTTTTTGACGAAGCCAAAGCTAAGTGGCCCGGTGTGTTTGACGACGCAAACCAAATTCAGCTTTCACCTTCGCATCTTTCAATCTGCATTGCCGGCTTACAGGACATAAAGCTTTTTAATTCCAACCTGCAGATTGTAGACGAAGCGTTTGAATATCTAATCGGCAAATCAGCCAAAGGCGAAAAGGGTCAATACTTCACGCCCCGCCATGTGATTGATATGTGCGTCAAAATGCTTAATCCAAAAGCCGGCGAATATATGATAGACACTGCCGCGGGCTCCTGCGGATTTACCGTCCATACGATTTTTTACCTTACCGGCCACCTTTTTCAAAACATGGAAATTTCCGAAGAAGAAAAAGAAACTGTGCTTAAAGTTTTTGGCATT
>MHJU01000025.1 GCA_001818155.1 Candidatus Jacksonbacteria bacterium RIFCSPLOWO2_02_FULL_44_20
GATGTCGGCCCGTCGCATCCTGGGGGTGAAGAAGCTCCCAAGGGTTTGGCTGTTCGCCAATTAAAGCGGCACGCGAGCTGGGTTCAGAACGTCGTAAGACAGTTCGGTCTCCTATCTGTCGCGGGCGTAAAGATTTGAGGGGGCGCTTCCCTAGTACGAGAGGACCGGGAAGCACGAACCTCTGGTGTACCAGTTGTTCCACCAGGAGCATTGCTGGGTAGCTACGTTCGGTTAGGATAAGCGCTGAAAGCATCTAAGCGCGAAGCCGTCCCCAAGATTAGATCTTAGAAATCCTTCAAGATTAGAAGGTTGATAGGCTCTAGGTGGAAGCTCCGCAAGGAGTGTAGCCGAGGAGTACTAATCATTTCGTCGATGCGTGCAACCATGTCGCAAGAATTTTCGGTTATATTGAACATATCTGTATTTTGCTGTGGTGATTCAAGCGGTGGGGAAACACCTCTTCCCATCCCGAACAGAGCCGTTAAGCCCACTAGCGCTGATGATACTTTCTGCTAAAAGCGGAGGGGAAAGTAGGCAATCGCCACAGTTAAGTACGGATATATGCCAATCAAAAAAGCAGCATTCAAACATTTACGCCAAACAAAAAAGCGCACTGTTCGCAATTCTCTAGTTCGCGCGCCCCTTGTTCAATTTGTAAAACAAGTTAAGAAGGCGATTCGCGCGAAAGACCAAACGCGCATTGCAGAATATCTTAAACAGGCGCAAAAAATTATTGATAAAGCGGCGCAAGCCGGCATTATCAAGAAAAACAATGCGGCGCGTCGGAAATCGCGTATGATAAAAGCAATGCGCAAAGTCGGTAAGTAATAACAAATAATCTCACATTTTTGTGTGAGATTTTGTTTTTAATGGCTAGAACTATACTTGTTTCCGGATCCATCGCGTACGATCGGATAATGAATTTTCCGGATCATTTCAAGAACCATATCATGCCTGATAAACTGCATGTTTTGAACGTGTCGTTTGTTGTTGAAACGGTAGAGGAGCGATTTGGCGGAACAGCCGGTAACATCGCCTATAATCTGCGGCTCCTTGGCGAGCGACCGCTTATTGTGTCTGCTGTCGGCGAGGATGGGGGCTTTTACACGGAGCATCTTTTAGAAGAAGGGATTGAGACAGACTATATCGCGATTATTCCGGAGCGAAAAACCGCTTTCGCGCACATTATTACAGATCTTGACGATAACCAGATTTCGGCGTTTCATGTCGGTGCCCTTAGCGATGTCGTAGTATCCCGCGTGATTCCAAAGGAAGCGGAACTGGCCATCATATCTCCAGAAACCAAGGAAGCCATGATGGATCGCGCGGCAGTATATAAAGAGCAGGCGCTTCCATACGTGTTTGATCCGGCCCAGCAAATTCCGCAATTTTCCGGAGATGAACTGCGCGAGTGCATAACGGACGCGCGGATAGTTATCGGCAACGATTATGAAATGTCTTTGATAGAGCGGAAAACCGGCTGGAGCATTTCAGACATTGCGAAGCGCGGGGGAGTCGCTGTTGTAACGTGCGGGGAGAATGGATCAAAAATTTACACCGGCAAGGAAATCATTATGGTTGACGCGATTCGCCCGCGAAAATTCATTGACCCAACCGGCGCCGGAGACTCGTATCGCGCAGGGTTTGTCGCGGGATTTTTGGAAGGGCGCGCGCTTTCCGAATGCGGCCGCATTGGCTCATGGGTCGCCTCCCGCGCGATTGAGTACTACGGCGCGCAGGAGCATCGGTTTACAAGAGAGGATCTCAACGCATCTCTCATTTAAATAAAATTGACGAATAATATCATAAACCCTCTTTCAAAATTACAAAAGTTTTCTCCGCCGTTCTCTGCCAGCTGAAGAGTTTGGCGTGCGTCTTGCCGCGTTCAATGCTCTCGCTCCGCAGTGCGGAATTTTGGATCATAGCGCGCATTTTTTCTGCCATGTCTTCAGGATCGCGCGGATTGAAATATAAAGCGCAGTCTCCGCCAACTTCTTTGAGCGCCGGGATGTCACTACATACGGCCGGCGTTCCAGCGGCAAAACTTTCAAGCAGAGGAAGCCCGAATCCTTCGTAGAGCGATGGGAAGACAAAGAGCCTTGCATTCGCAAGATGTTTGGCGACTTCTTCGTGCGGAAGCCAGCCAAGTTCCTGTATGTAGTTTTTATACGGCGAGGCAAGAATCTCTTTTTTGATTTGCCTATAGCCATAGCCTTGGGGTCCGATTAAAATGAGTGAGTAGTTTTTTTTGAGTATGTTAAATGATTTGATGAGATTGACGATATTTTTTTTCGCTTCTAGGCGTCCAATATATACGATATTAGTTTTTAGTTTTACGTTGTGGTTTTGAGTTTTTAACTCCACCCCATGCGGCACAACAAAGATATTATTTTTTGCAAGGCGCGGGTAATATTTTTGGATTTCGCTTTTTGTAAACTCGCTTGGGGTTATAATTCGCCACGCCTTTCTTAACACACGCTGTATTCCCCATTCCTGAAGGCGCAATTCTTTTTTACTATACACTTCTGGATATTGCTTAAATGCAAGATCGTGAATGGTAACGACGAGTTTTTTTGGATGAATTAGCGGGGGAAGATGAGCGGGGATAAACAGAACGTCCGGCGGATTGGCAATCATTTCTAAACTCAATCTCCCCTGTGTCCAAAAATATTTTAACGGCCATTTTAAAAATTTGATATTTGA
Source organism: Candidatus Jacksonbacteria bacterium RIFCSPLOWO2_02_FULL_44_20 (assembly GCA_001818155.1). Classification (GTDB taxonomy): domain Bacteria; phylum Patescibacteriota; class Patescibacteriia; order UBA9629; family UBA9629; genus UBA9645. The sequence continues at coordinate 2,704 of MHJU01000025.1, forward strand.
TATTTGATATTTGATATTTGAATATGGGTTTACATACAACCTCAATTTAACCCCCTCTCGCTCGATTTTCCTAAATTCTTCAATCAAATAATACGTGTACCATCCCACGCCGGTTTTTTCACGCTCAAACGCTTTTGTCGCTTCTATTCCGATAATCATAGTTATTTCAATTTTATTTCAGTTCGCTTGAAACCTGCCATAATACTTCAAACAACGCCTTCTGCGTCTGCATGAATTCATGCGATTCAATAATCAGCCCAAAATTTTCGCGCCGCGTGGACATTATGGCTGTTTTGTTGTCGTAAACCAGCATTGTTAAGGGGAAAATAAAATTTTTCGGCGCAAGCCGCACTTGCCGCAATTCTTCTTTAAGAGCTTGCCATATTGATTTTATTTCATGCGACTCAATGCGGATTACACGAAGCGCAATATGCGCCGCAATCCGTTTTGAAATATAGCTGTTCATATAGTTTTCGCCAAGCTTGTCAAGCATATCCTGCATAGAAAGTATTGCGGATACTTGTTTTGAATGAGCCTTTAAGCTGTCCTCATACACGGTTTTATATCCCTCCAGTCCTTCATAATAACGGATTTTTGGTTTGAAGTCGCCGATATTATACAGCGATTCTAATTCAGGAAGAGCCATTTGAACAGCTTGCTGTTTTGATTCTAAAATGTGCGTCAGCTTGCGCGGAGGTTCTGCCATATAAAGCCGCACGTCATGTCGGTGGTACATGGAAATAAGCCCTATTTGTTTTAATTGTTCAAGCACCTCGTAGGTTGTGGTGCGGAGTATCCGCGCTTTTTTCGCAATCTCTTGCACTTTTGCCTCGCCTAATTCCAAAAGCGCCAAGTAGACTTTGGTTTGATTGTGTGTGAAGCCGAATTGAGCGAGAGTTTGAGAGATGGTTGACATAAAAGTATTGTAGTAATTTTTTGACAACTATGCGTGGAGTATAGTTGTTTTTTATTTTGGTGGCAAATTTGGCTTAAATAAAGAAAAAATTAAGAATCAAGAATTAAAAATCAATTAGGAAGTGTTAAGAATATGTCGTATATTATTGTCAAATTTTGAAAAGAGCGTATACTATAACTTCTTTGATGATTGATATCCTCACTTGCGTATAGGCCGATCGAGTTTATATGCCTTGAGGTATTTCACAAATATGAACACAACAGTAAAAGCAGTAGCGAAAATTATATGCCAAATCATAAACATAAAATTGAATCATTACAGGGAGTCGGAAATTTTGAGAAAATAGGAACATATCAGTTGCCCATTAAAGTTGATGGTAAAATTTTTAGTTTTTCCGTTGACTACTTTGAATTTCCTAATGACCAAAGATATTCGGTACTATTCGCGGGAGACATCAAAAATGGCAAAGATATTCTTGCGCGAATAAATTCGGAATGTATTTGGGGACGTTTTGGTTCTGCGCAATGTGATTGCGACTGGCAGTTTGATGAAGCGAAACGCCGCATTGAAAAGGAAAGAAAAGGAATAATTATTTTCGCCCACGATCAAATTGGTAAAGGAATTGGTTTGCGGAGCCACGCTTTAATCAATGCGGAAGCCTCGCGGCATGACGCCAGTAAACCTTTGTACGAAAAAGATATTTGGTATGAAGGTTTTAAGAAATTGGGTTTTAAAGTTGAGTATAGAGATTTTATGGATGCGGCAGAAATATTAAAACACTATGGAATTACTTCGGTGAGATTGCTGACCAATAATCCAAAGAAAATAAATGAGTTGAAAAAATATGGCATAAAAGTTAAACGAGAACCTATTGTTGTACCACTTGATAAGTTCAATGAAGTTGAAATGATGATCAAAGAAAAAAAAGGTAAGCATTTGTTGAGATTTTAATTTTTTAAATTTGACGACTGCGAAGGAACGCGCGAGGCGGTGATTCAACAGGTGAAAGAGGGGAAGTTTGTGACGGTGGAGTAATGCATTTTGAGAGGAGGCGATTGTGAACAGAAATATAAAACCGCTCGCGAATCCGAGCGGTTTGAATGATAGGATATTCGTTTACGGCGTTTTAATAATATCATGTGTTCCGATGCGGCGTAGAATGTATCTGTCGGCTTCTATCTGAAAAGTGAATCGGTAGTTCATTGTAACGCTCCCTTCAAAAATGTCAGTTGTCTTTTTGATTTTATGTACTCTCAACGATGGATGTTTTTGATTTGCGAGCAGAAGCGTCAATTTCCTGTCCGTTTGCTCCTGAAGGTGTTGCGGTAATTTTCGGTAATCACGCACAAACGATTTCGTAAATTCTAGTTTCATATTTTGCGATTCTTGCTTTTCAACATCTTAATCGCTGTTTGAGCGTCACTAAATGGACCTATCAATCTTCCTTCCGCAATGTCTTTATCGGCTTCACGTTCTTTCATTTGCCATTTTTGAGTCCAAAACCATGACTGGTCGGGTATTGATGTAGGAAGCGTAATTTGCCTTTGTTTAAGAATTTGTACTATTGCCATAAAAGTGATTATTAAAGCTTTAATCAAAGTATCATACGAATAATTTTTGTCAAGCAGTCAAAAAAACGGATTATATTTTTTTTCTTCTCCGACAGTTGTAAGCGGTCCATGGCCCGGAGCCAAAATCACCGAATCGTTCAAGATAAAAATTTTCTCGCGTATATTTTTGAGCAACGACTCTAAACTATAATTCGGCCGGCCGATTGATCTTGCAAAAATCGTATCGCCGACAAAGGCTATTGCGTCATTTACAAAATAAGATACAGAGTCCTCGGTATGTCCAGGAGTGCGAATCGCATCAATACTAAAACCGTCTGTTTCGTACCGCGTATCGCATGGAACATCTTTTCCGCCATGGATAATGCGAATGTTTGGGTAACTTGCCTGAACGCGCTCAATGCCGCCGATATGGTCAAAATGTCCGTGTGTTATGAGAAGAAAGAGCGGTTCAAATCCTTCGTTTGATAAGAAATGTACATCATTCTCTGACGCGCCAACCGAGTCCACAAGAAGCGCGTAGTGCTCGTGAATAAGAATATAGGCATTTGAGACGATTCCTCCGGTTGATATTTCTAAAGTTTTGAGCCGCAGATTTTTTTTGATTATTTCCGGAATCTTCGCCGGCATAAAAGCATTTTTTCGTACGCTATCAAATTTGAAAGGCGACAGGCCGAGCGCATCCAAGAGTTTTTCTTTTGGAGGCGTTTTCCCTTCCTCTATTTTTTGAATCTCGGAAACCGGTATGCCTGTCTGATCGGCAAGCGTGCGAAGAGACAGCCCCAGCCCCTCGCGGGCTTTTTTTATAATGTCGGTTATAGTGTCCTCAAACATGCTTTCAGTAATTTTGAACTTTTTATGTCCCCGATTCCCACGAATTCAGATATTTTTTTTGCTCGCTCGTCAGCGCGTCAATGGAAATACCCATAGAAGCTAGTTTCAACCCAGCGATTTTTTTATCCAGCTTCTCCGGTAGAGGGTAGACCTTGTTTTCAAGCGTATTGTAATTCTTGGCTAAAAATTCCGTCGCCATCGCCTGCCCAGCAAACGACATATCCATAACCATTGCCGAATGCCCTTCTGCGCAGGCAAGGTTTACCAAACGTCCTTCGCCAAGAACAAATATGCGGCGACCGTTTTTGAGCATATATTCTTCCACGTGTTTTTTTGCCATTTTTTTGAGTTTAGAAAGCGCTCGCAAATTTCCCAAATCCAGTTCAACATTGAAGTGCCCCGCGTTTGCGACAATTACTCCGTCTTTCATCAGCAAGAAGTGTTCCTTTCGTATCACCGACGTGTTGCCGGTTGCGCTGATAAATATTTGGCCGATTTTTGCCGCTTTAATCATATTCATAACTTCAAATCCGTCCATTGTCGCCTCAAGGGCGCGGAGAGGATCAACCTCGGTTACAATAACTCGCGCCGACATGCCGCGAGCGCGAGCGGCAATACCGCGTCCGCACCAGCCATAGCCAGCAACAACCACCACTCGCCCTGCCCACAGAATGTTTGTCGCGCGGGTAATCCCATCAATGGTTGATTGACCGGTGCCATAGCGGTTGTCAAAAAGATGTTTCGTTTGCGCGTCATTCACGGCGATAACCGGAAAACGCAATTTCCCCATTTTGGCTAGCGCTTTTAATCGTATGACGCCGGTCGTTGTCTCTTCAGTGGAACCAAAAACCGGAAGATGTTTATGCGTGGAATGCAACGCGCTCACTAAATCCGCGCCATCGTCCATTGTAATCTCTGGCTTATGAGCAAGCGCAGATTGTAAATGCTTATAATAAGTTTGTTTGTTTTCCCCGCAAATCGCGTACACCGGAATGTTGTTATGCGTTACTAAAGACGCGGCAACATCGTCTTGCGTGGATAGCGGATTTGAAGCGCACACGACAACGTCCGCGCCGCCGGCTTTGAGCGTTGATACAAGGTTTGCCGTTTCGGTGGTTACATGCAAACACGCTGAAAGCCGTATGCCTTTGAGCGGTTTTTCTTTTGCGAATCGTTTTTTAATTAACCGTAGCACAGGCATCTCCCGCTCCGCCCATTCTATTCGTTTTTTCCCTTCTCCGGCGAGGGCGATATTTTTGATGTCGCGCTTCATATTTAAATTTATAATAAAAAACCGCGTAGACTTCCGCGGTTTTCTTCAGTTATTAATTTCCATTTTTTTTAGCGATAAAAGTTTCCTCGCGTCTCGTTGCCCTCTCTTTACGAGTTTCATTTTTGCCGTAAATAAAAACTGTCACCAAAGAACCCAGCCCTCCAGCTCCGATGATGCCGCTTAAAATATAACTTGCGGTATTCTTGCCAAAAATTCCTATTAAGGTTGCAGATATCAGGGTGGCAATGCCGATAACTAAACCATAGAGTAACCCCTTTTCTGACTTCTTTATATTTGAGTTAATAACTTTTTTTTCTATTTCTATGCGATGTTCTGACTGTTTTTCAGCCAGTTTGATAATCCTGTCCGCAGAGCCTGGTAAAATTTTTTCGTATTGATCTAGTACCATTGGATCAGGCAATGGTCCAGAAAAATGTACTCTCGTTACACTAGTTTTCTGTGCGTTAATAGATAAATTATTATTATAATATTCCTTATTTTTTTCCATATTCATATTGTTGAATAGCGCTTTTTAGGTCTTCTCCAACCATTATACAATCATTTTGAAGAGCAATAAAGTCTGCTTCACGTCCATTCTTGGATTCGTTGTAAGCGTCAAAACTACCTCCTAAATCAAGAGTCCTTGCCATTCCTTCAATAAATGAAGGTTGTGAGAAGAGATACATAGTAAGCTGTTTGTTGTCCATAATTTTTATCTATCTACCGTCAGGCAGGTACAATAGCATAACTCGTACGCTCGCGCAAACTATAGTGGCGCGCACCCCCTTAAAGAAAAAATATCGCGTATCAGCGGCGTTTTGTAAATTAAATGTAGCGCCATTATGTTTATTTTTGTAGAGTTATCACTATGGGCATTCCTAGTCAACTGGTACAAGGGTTAAGATTTTTTGCAGATAACCAAGCGGATTATAGAATATCCCGTTTGCGGGATAGAACATTTCTGGTGAGGAAAATAAACAAGCAGAATTCACTCACGATTTCTGGCAACTTTTCTGGCGTTACATGGTGGTACATTCTTCTGATGAAAGCGCGCAGATTTCCAAACAATCCTTCAATCTCGCTTGTCAACTCAAACTCCCGCTTCTTGTGAATATCTAGTCTGTGTTGCACTGGCCGCCACCGCTCAATGCCTTGATAAATCCCCGATCCGTCGGTATGTAACTTGGGATCGCGGTTTGATGCATGTATTACAGAAACTCTCCTTTTAACTTGATTTTATAGCTTTATTCTATTATGATAATTGTAAAGTGCAGTTTATTTATGAAGGTTATTCTTAAAATTGGCACTAGTGTTTTGGTAAACAATATAAATGGTCTAGATTTAGTTTTAATGCAAAATTTAGTTTGCGAGATTAGCCGAGTTTATAACCAAGGCGTACAAATAATCCTTATTACCTCCGGCGCTGTCGCAACCGGAAGAGAGATGGTTAATAATCTCCTCTCGCGCTCTTCTTTTGCGGCATTGGGTCAAACAAAGTTGATAAAATATTACTATGATTTTTTTGGTGAACAAGGAATTCAAATCGCGCAGGTATTGCTCTCTGCCAACAGTTTTAAAAACCGTTCCAGATTTAATCTTTTGAAAGAGACGCTGACTCAACTGACTGATAACAGAATTATTCCTATTATAAACGAAAACGACACCACAGTTTTGAAAGACAGTTTTGGCGACAACGATTCCTTGGCGGCAATAATTTCTGTGCTTGTTTCTGCTCAAAAGTTAGTTTTCTTAACCGATTTAGACGGGCTTTACTCGTCTGATCCTAAAACTGGCAAAAACGCCAGATTGATTAAAGAGGTAGAAAGCGTGGACTTAGAAATTCAACGAATGTGTTCCAAAAATACGTCAAAATTAGGACAAGGCGGAATGCTTTCTAAACTCAAAGGCGCTAAATTAGCCACTACTTGCGGGATAGATGCTTTCATTATGAGCGGCCTTAATCCGGACAATATCAGTAAATTATTATTGAACAATCAGCCAGTAGGCACCAAGTTCACATCACGAAAAAGTCATTTGTCAGAAAGGAAAAAGCGGCTCTTGATCGGTACTATTTCAGAGAGTAGAATCATAGTTGATCAAGGGGCGAGGAAAGCGTTGGAAGATAAGAATAGCTTGCTTGCCGTTGGTCTTCGCGGGATCAAAGGAGATTTTATGAAAGGAGATTTTGTTAATATCATTGATAAGAAAGGTGAAGTTTTTGCTTTTGGGGTTGTTAACTATGGAAGTAAAGAGTTGATGCCGCTTTTGAGTTTAAGAGATAAAGATGAAATACGAAGATTGTTTCGGAAAGCAGTGGTTCATATAGATAATTTGATACTGCTTAAATGTTAGAACGTCAAGCGTTGTTTACAGTTCCTGCGGGTAAAAGTAGTTGATAAGTTGTTCCATAGGTGTTTGATTATTGATTCCTTTATGGGGC
>MHJU01000026.1:0-1289 GCA_001818155.1 Candidatus Jacksonbacteria bacterium RIFCSPLOWO2_02_FULL_44_20
AAGTTGTTCCATAGGTGTTTGATTATTGATTCCTTTATGGGGCTTAACCGTATTGTACCAGTTTAAAAATCGTGTCAGTTCAACCTTCCGGTGTCGTCTGTTTTTGAAAATTGTCTTGTTGTGCCATTGCTCCATCATAGTTCTGATCACTCGTTCCGCCTTGCCGTTCGTCTTCGGTGTCCTCACCTTCGTGAATCTCTGTTCAATATGGTTGTCTTTACAGAGTTTCATGAAGGCGTGATCCTTTGCGCCTCTGTACTCAAGCCCGTTATCAGAGTATATTTGTTCAATAGTGTATGGGCACTCCGCGAAAACCTGCTTCAAAAACATCTCGGCCGAGTACTGCGTCTTATTAGGAAGGATTGCGGCATACAGTTCCCGTGAGAAGTCGTCAATGCCTACAAATAGATACTCTCTGGTTTCTCTCGGACTTTCTCCTTCAAGGAGCGGCAAGCGTTTCGTATCAACATGCACCATCTCTCCGGGATATGCTTTATTGTAGCGTTTGGCTTGTTTCTTCAGTTTCTCTTCCAGTTCCAGTTCGACCTTTGCCAACCGTTTGATGCCGTATTCTAGACACCGAAATCGCTTGTTTACGCTTTTATGGATGCTGTGGTCTTGCAACCTAGCGCGATGGATGATCTTGTAGATCGTCGGACGCGATACCTGATACTTCCGCGCCAAGTCGCATACCCGAATATGCTGTTTCCAGTAATCGTCTGTCAACTGCCGTCTCTGGAACGGCGTCAACCGTGTTCGTTTATGTATTGTCATAGGTGTTTACAACTTTTATCGCTACCTATGGTCTTAGGCTAGCGGAAAAGTGTAAACAACGCTAGGATATCTTACACATTATGACACAATATGGGATTTCCAGCATTACATTTTGTTAATTAAACCTAAAATCCCATCTTTATTTTTAAGATTATTTCGGACTATATTTTTTACCCATCAGTCGCAGTTTTGCTTATTATCTATGCGTCATGGCGGTACCCTAAAATAAGGTCGCGGGCAAAGAGTGATCTTATCCAAAATGCCCCGCCAATAATTGGGTATATGGCGCTTGCGGCGATTGGGTTAATGTTTTTTGTGGTGAAGCGTAAAAGATGAGTATGGGGATCAGCTTAGAAAGCCCAATTAAAACTTTGATCCGCGTCGGGCAAAGCGCGTCGGGCCGTCTTAAAAAATTAGGTCTCACAACTGTGCGGGACCTGCTTTTTTATTATCCGTCGCGATACGAGGATTATAGCGCGATTGTTGCGATTCGCGATTTGCGCCCGGAGACAATG
>MHJU01000026.1:1328-25300 GCA_001818155.1 Candidatus Jacksonbacteria bacterium RIFCSPLOWO2_02_FULL_44_20
ATTACTCCCCATAAACGGCAAAAGATTACGGAACTGTTTGTGTCTGACGGCGCTGATTCAATAAAGGCGGTATGGTTTAACCAGCCGTATTTGGCAACGCAGATAAAAGAAGGGGACAGCGTGTCGCTTGCGGGCAAGATTGAATATACCGGCTTTGGGCTTGAGATGCGCGCTCCGGAGTGGGAGAAGATGGTAATTACCAATTACGAATTACGAGCGAGGAACAATAAGAGTACAGGATGGACCAACGGAATCCACACCGCTCGGATGGTTCCGGTGTATCCGCTTACCGCTGGGGTTACAAATCGCCAGATGCGATTTTTGATTTCGCGGGCGTTTGAGTCGGTAGGGGAGGTGGAGGAGTGGATTCAAGAGAATTACGAATTACCAATTACTAATTACCAATTATTGGGGATTCAAGACGCGATTAAAAATATCCACTATCCAGAAAGTAAAGATTTGCTTGCGAAAGCGCGATTTCGTTTGAAGTTTGAGGAGTTGTTTTTCCTGCAATTGCGAAAGGCGATAACGCGGCACGAGGTGAAAAACGCGCAGGCGACGGTGATTTCGTTTGAAGAAGCGGCGATCAGAAAATTTGTTCAATCCCTTCCCTTTCGTTTAACCGACGCCCAGCGCAAAGCGGCGTGGACTATTATTAAGGATTGTGGGCGCGAGGTTCCAATGAATCGTCTGCTACAAGGAGATGTTGGGAGCGGGAAAACTATTGTCGCGCTGATTGCTATGCTGAACACTGCCTTAAATGGTTATCAAGCCGTGCTTATGGCGCCGACAGAAATTTTAGCAAAACAGCATTTTCAGAGTGTATGCAAATTTTTAGAGGGATGGGATAAGATAGAGGTTGCGCTTTGGACGAGGTCGGCTAAAAAATGCAAAATTGAAATTAAAAATTCAAAAGTTTTAGCGATGATAAAAAGCGGCGAGGTTGATATTATTATTGGAACTCATGCGCTTATACAAGAACAGGTGGAATTTCATAACCTCGCATTGGCAATAGTGGACGAGCAACACCGTTTTGGCGTGGGTGAGAGGAAGGCGTTGCGCGAGAAGGCGTCTCAGGATGTCCAAGAAGTGTCATTGCGAGGGAGCAATAGCGACCAAAGCAATCTCGCGGCAAAGATTGCTTCGCCTTCGGCTCGCAATGACATAATACGCTCTCCCCATTTTCTCTCAATGACCGCGACCCCTATTCCGCGTTCTCTTTCGCTTACCGCGTACGGGGACTTGGATATTTCTATTTTAGATGAAATGCCAAAGGGGCGCAAAAAAATCATCACAAAACCAGTGCCGACAGAGAGCCGTAATAAGGCATACGAGTTTATTGCGGCGCAAATTAAAGAAGGCCGTCAAGTATTTGTAATTTGTCCTTTAATTGATGAATCAGACAAGCTGGGTGTGAAAGCGGTTACGAGCGAGCACGAGAAATTAGACAAGCAGATTTTTCCGCATATTCCTGTCGGGCTTTTACACGGCAAGTTGAAAGATAAAGAAAAAGACGAAGTGCAGGAGCGATTTGTAAAGGAGGAATATAAAATTTTGGTTGCAACCTCTGTCGTTGAAGTAGGAGTGGATGTGCCAAACGCGAGCGTGATGATGATAGAAGGCGCGGATCGGTTTGGTTTGGCGCAATTACACCAGTTTCGGGGCCGTGTGGGACGCGCCGATCACCAGTCGTATTGTTTTTTGTTTACGGATTCTCAAAGCCAAAACGTGTATGAACGGCTGGAATTTTTAAGCCGTGAGGCCGATGGTTTTAAGATTGCAGAGTACGATTTGCAACTTCGCGGCGCCGGGAATATGTATGGCAAGGAACAGCACGGCATACTAGAGTTTAAAATCGCGAGTTTTCAGGATTATAAGTTGATTGAACTTACCCAAACCCTCGCGCGTGATATAATAGAAAAAGATCCCCGGCTTGGTTCATATCCCACGATTAAGAAAAAGTTAGAGGAAGAAGGTGGCGCGGTGCATTTAGAGTAAAACAGAATAGACCAGGTTTCTTTGCAAAGAGACCTGGTCTATTCTAGATTTATCATGCCATACAGAAAAGTAATTTTTTATCCCACTGGATATTATCATATTTATAATCGTGGAAATCGTAAAAACAACATCTTTTTTGATAAAGGAGACTATGTTTATTTTTTAACAAAAATCAAACAATATAAGACGATGTATTGTATAAAAATTATTGCCTACTGTCTGATGCCTAATCACTTTCATCTTCTCATTCAACAGGTTGGCGATGCGTCTGTATCAGAATTTATGCGCCATTGTGTAAGGGATTATGCCATATTTGTGAATAATAAATATGGCTTGGAAGGCAGACTATTTCAAGGTCCATTCAAAGCTCGGACAGTCCAGACAGATGAATATTTACTTCACCTTTCACGATATATCCATCTTAATCCATTAGATATTGGTATTGCATTGAAAGAGTTGGCGGCGTACCCATGGTCTTCGTATCCAGAGTATATTGGTATGCGGAACGGTATATTACCTGAATTTAATTTTGTAGTTGATTTAGTAGTTGATTATAAGCAATATGTATTAGAGGGATCGGAATATAGAATTAAAGATGGACTAAAAGAGTTGACGATTGATTGAAAAAATAGACCTGGTCTATTCTACAAACTTGACAAGAAGAAGAAGAAGAAGTTATAGGGTTTGGACAAATACAGAGCATTTTTTTCACGAAAAGGAGGTGAGAAAATGAAGAGGATGTTTATACTGATCAATGAAAAGGTTTTGGCAGACATTCCAGTTAATGGATTTCTGGAATGGTCGCGTGGAGTCGTTTTTTTTAAGGCCCCGGATCCAAAGAAGGCATGGGAAAAAATCAAAACGAGCACTTCGGTGTGGTATAAAGGACACGATCCATGGGAAGTTTCGTTTGACAATCGTCGCAAACGAGTTGTCATTAGCTTACCCACCAAAGGCGAATTCGTCCTCATCATGCGGGAGGTAAAATAAGGGAGGATTAACCTCCCTTGACCGGTGGCGGCTACACCGACGCACGCCATCGGGATAGATCAAAAAATTCTCTCATGAAATCCGAGAGAGTCCATTAGTCGTCCATCAACACAAGGGCGGCAAGGCGGCTAGATAATGTTCTGTATTTTTTTAGGCGATCACAAACGAAACAAGTGATCGCCTTTCTTTTTGCGCTACAGCTCCCACGGATACGCGCCGAATTTTTTTATACTCTCTCCCTCTATGCTTACCACTTTGTATGCGTCAAGGTGATAGCGTTTGCAAAAGTAATTCATCGTTGCTGGTTTAAATTTCGCAAAATTTATCTTCGCCTCTACGGGCAGAAGTTTGTTTTTATCCCGCACAATAAAATCAATCTCTTTTTTATCTTTTGTCCTCCAAAAATTTACGGATTCTTTTCCGAATTTTTTGATGATTTCGGAAAAAACAGCTGTTTCAAACAAACTGCCCATTAATGTCGGCGAGATTGTTTTAAGCCAAAGGAGATGCGCCAAACCGCTGTCATAAAAGTAAATTTTAGGTGTTTTGAATAATTCAGACCGTTTATTCTGAAAAAAAGGCCTCACTAATTTAATGATATAGGTATTTTCCAAAACAAAGAGATAATGCTTTACTGTTTGCTCTGACAGGGCGCACGTTCTTCCCAATTCATTGACGTTTAAGAGTTGTCCGGTTTGGCTCGCCAGTATTTCTAATAATTTGTTGAACTTTTCTATTTCTTGAACATAAGCCAAATCCCTAATATCTTTTTTGAGGTATGTATCAATAATCTGCCACAGGTATTTTTCTTTTTTCCCCTTTTCCGCCAATAAGGCGATTTGAGGGTAACTGCCGTACAACGCAAATTCTGTAAAGAGATTTTTTAACTCATCTCGCTTTATATCGGTTAAAACAGGCGCGTCTCTGGACTGATATTCCTTAAAACGCAAAAATTCCTTAAAAGACAATCCGAATACCTCAAACGTCAGGGCTCTTCCGACGAGCGCCTTTTCTGTTTTTTTCTTTATTTCAAATGTTGATGAGCCGGAAGCGATAATTTTTAAGTGTGGAAAATGGTCAACAGCGAGTTTCAAAAAATTCGCCGGCCGCGCGAGGTATTGAATTTCATCAATAAACACAAAAGTTTTTTGCTTGAGATTTATGCCGGCTTCAGAGAGCAGATTATTTAGTTCTTGAGCGCCTTTATTCAGCAGTGTAACGTATCGGCTTTCCTCCAGATCAAGATAATACACCTGGTTCTGCTGTGACAAAAGATGGCTGTATAGTGAGTAGAGAATATGTGTTTTCCCAACCTGCCGGCTCCCTAGCAATATAATCGCCGCTTTATCTTCAAGATAAGGCAGTATCTCCTGTATTATGTCTCTTTGGTAGATTTTAGATGGAATTTCAGGAACCATGCTTATATTTTAGTTAATACTTAAAATAAAGTCAAGTTATATTTAAGTTTGATATTTTCTAGAACCGCAACTCACTAAGCATTTTGACTGGAGTGATTTTTATTTTAGACGAAGACGCGAGGTTTTTTACAGCTGAACACAAAATTTGTTCAAACCCCAACTGTTCTGCTTCCCTGACGCGTTTCTCCATAAATGCTACTGGACGCACCTCGCCGCCCAAGCCAACTTCCCCAAATACGCACGTTTTCGGTGGGAGTGGTTTGTCGTGAAACGAGGAAATTATGGCGCAAACAGCCGCCAAGTCCGCCGCTGGCTCGCCAATTTTTAATCCGCCGGCGACATTCAAGTACACATCTTGTTCTCCCAACCGCAAACCGAGCCGTTTGCTCAAAATCGCTATCAATAATTCAAGCCGCGATTTTTTGAACCCGGAGGTCGCGCGTTTTGGATAGCCAAAAAATGTTTTAGAGGTTAACGCCTGAATTTCAACAAGAAACGGGCGCGTGCCTTCCATAACAACTGTGGTAACAGTGCCCGGAGCGCTTGCGTCAAAATCAGCCATAAACGCGAGCGACGGGTTTTTTACCTCATCCATACCAGTATCAGTCATCTCAAAAACCCCCACTTCATCCGTCGTGCCAAACCGATTTTTTACCGAGCGGAGCAATCTGTAAAAATGATTCTTATCTCCTTCCAAATACAATACAGTATCAACTAAGTGTTCTAAGGTTTTAGGGCCGGCAACAACGCCTGACTTTGTGATGTGTCCAATAATAAAAATAGAGTGATTGCCCCGCTTTGCCGCTTCCATGAGCTTCGCGCATGATACCGAGATTTGGTTAATGCTTCCAGCTGGAGAGCCGACCTCTTCGGATTTTAATGTCTGGATTGAGTCAATGATGGTGAGAGTTGGAGCGACCTTGTCAATCGTTGCCGCGACGCGTTCTATGTTTGTTTCCTGCGCAAACTGAATTGGAAGCGATCCAAGCGACAAACGCTCGGCGCGCGATTTGATTTGGGAGGCTGATTCCTCGCCAGAGAAATAGAGGATAGGCGGCTTAATTTTTGCAAGCGCCTGCAAAAGCAGTGTTGATTTTCCGATTCCCGGAGCCCCGCCAATTAAAACAAGGGATCCAGGCACGATCCCTCCTCCAAGCACGCGGTCAAATTCTCCGATACCAGTTTCTATGCGGGGAAAACGAGTTGCGTCAATGGCTTTAAACTCTATCAATTCAGCGGGCGGTGCTTTTTCCGTCGCATCTTTTCGTAATTCGTAATTCGTAATTCGTAATTCGCTCACCGTTCCCCATTTTCCGCACCCGCGGCATCGTCCTTCCCATTTTGGATACTGCGCATCGCAGGCGGAACAAGTAAAGATGGTGTCTCGTAATTGTTTGGTCATAGGTCATTTCAGCCGTATCTCGTACACTCCTCCATTGGCGTCTGTCAGATATAATATGCTTAGGTCAGGCGAAAGCATGAGTTTTTTCGCCGTGTATAGCGAAACCCCTAGCGAGTTTGTCGGAATGGCGATTTCTTCCTTAAAACCGTTTTGCAGATTTATTTTATAGATTGTATCCGGCACTGTCTGCGCGAGATCTTTGTAGATGCCGCTCCCTTCTTCAAGATATAACGGCACGGCGCAATACGCGATTTCTGAATTGGAAAACGCGCATTTGTCAACCCAAGTCCGTAGTCCCAAACTTTTATTTCCAACTCCGAGATCATCGTCACTACCGCGCGTGATCCAAAGTTCAGGCCTGTACCCTGTTTCCGGGTTGTAGATGTTATAAAGAATAAACTCGCCGTCCTCTGACCATAACCCATCAAATCCTTGGCCCGAAACTTTTAGAGAACTGAAATTTTCCTGATTTTTTCCGATCAATAGAACCTCGTCGCTCGTAAGACCTGTACTGCTTCGGAAAAAAGCGACTTTTGTATCATCTGGCGACCATTCAACAACAATGTCGTCAGTGTTAGACTCCCCGATATGTTCAACAGCGCGCGGAGCCTCTCCGGTTGGGGCGGAGACGACGAGCCAGTTGTTGTCAGGATTTTCAGTGATAAACTCGTATGCGATCGCGTCTCCTGTTTTAGAAAAGCTGAAGTCTTGCGCTTCTTTAGGTAGAGTAAATGCGCGCTCGCGAGCAAAGTCATAAAAAAAGTTGGTTCCGTCTGGAAATTCCAGGATCGCTCCGTCTCCATTCGGCGACCATGAAACATCAGAGACGTTTTTAAAAACAGCGGACGATTTTTCTATAATTCGTCCCGAGCTGTCTATAGTGTAGAATTTCCCTTCCGATTCGCTGTAATAGGCGATATTGCCTTCAGGATCCAAAGTTACCGAATCCGCGCCGCTGTAGATCGCAGGCACTGCAAGAGTTTTTCCTCCTTCAGCGATTATGTCGGGCAACGTTACTTCTCCGCTTATAGGAAGAGTCGGTTTTTCCTCACCAACTTGTATGCCGCGTTCGCGTAAAATTTCTCGTATATCTGTTGTAGGCGGGAGTGTCCCGGTTGGTTGTCTTTCAATTGGCTCGCGAGTTGCAGAAGGAAACTGCGCGCGAAAGAAAACGTAATAAATTCCGTACGCTAAAATAATCACAGTAATGCCAAATAGAACGCTCAAAATAATCCGTTTATAATTTTCGTTTATATTTTGCCACCATGATCGGATTTTGTTGAACATAGGTTCGCGTCATTTATAAAACCTCTTTGTGTGTCTGCAAAGCGTCATGCGTCAGCTTCAGTATACCATCTTTATCTAAGATGTCATCGTCCAGAAACGGTTTATAAGTTTTCCATTTTTTAACTATATCACTCCTTGAAAGGACGGGCAACGCGCTGTTTCTAAAATAAGTTAATCTCTTGCCACAACCGCCTCCCAAACCTCGCTGGCGCCTCCGTCTATAAGCGCATTTCCAGCGGACAAAATCGTTGCGCCAGTTGTTGCGACGTCATCAATAAGAATGATAGAACGTCCTTGTATCGCGCCGATATTAGTAACGGCAAAACTGTTTTTAACATTCAAAAGACGTTTTGTTCCATTTAACTCGGTTTGACTTTTAGTGTCTCGTATTCGTTTTAAGGGATTTTGTTTTTTAATTGCAATGGAAATGTTACTGCCAGCAAAAGCGGCCTCTGCTAAAAGATCGTTTTGATTAAATCCTCGCGAACGCAGTTTACGAGCGTGGAGAGGAACAGGAACAATGAGCCAATTTTTCGGGTTCGCGCGAATGAACTGCGTCACGCGTTCGCCAAGCAATTCGCCCAAAGGTTTTGCAAGCGCGCGTATGCGGCTGTATTTCAGCAGATGAATCGCTTTTTGCGCAACAGTATTTTTATAACTCACTGTCGGGATGATACCGCAAAAGCCCCCGCCATACGGCCGAGGGCTTTTTTTTGTCATTGAAAATGATGGAATTGAGTTTGAACTGTACAGAATTCCAGTTTCGCGCGGAATCTGTTTTATGCACGCGGCGCAAAGATATGTCCCATTCGTTTTGCATGATAAGCAGGAGATAGGGAAAATTGCATCAAGAAGAAACCGCAGTAGTTTCATTATTTAAGTTTTTCTGTAAAGTAATCCTTTTCCCATTTACGTTAACTGAAACCATCTCCCCCTCGCGTATCTCTCCCTTCAGTAATTTTTCAACTAGAGGTTCTTCCACTTTTTCCTGAATCAGGCGGCGCACGCTCCGCGCCCCATCGTCCGGAGAAAAACTTTCTTTTGCAAGAAGTTTCTGCGCGCCTGTTGAAAGAGTAACAGTAATTCTGCGTTCCTTCAGCCGACTATTAAGATGTAAAATGTTAAGCCGCACAATATCGGCGACAATTTGCTCTCCGAGCGGTTCAAATACAAGAATTTTGTCAATTCTATTTAAGAATTCAACTCTGAAGGTGTTGTAGAGTTCTTCCAGAATATTGGCTTTAACAAGCTCAAACTGATTCTTCAGTTGTTGTTTCTGATCGGCTCCTCGCGCCGCAAATCCTATTTGTTGCACATGATTAAATCGTTCAAGTCCGATGTTTGATGTGAAAATGATAATCGTATTTTTGAAATTGATGTGACGCCCTGTTGCGTCTAATAGATATCCGTCATCAAGCACTTGCAACAACAGATTAAACACGTCCGGGTGCGCTTTTTCCATTTCATCAAAAAGGACGACGCAGTATGGTTTTTGCCGCACTTTATCGGCAAGTTGGTTACTCTCCCTGTAACCTACATATCCAGCTGGAGCGCCGATTAGTTTTGAAACATTAAAGCTTTCCTGAAATTCGGACATATTGATACGGACGAGCGCGTTTCTGTCTTTAAATATTTCTTCCGCAATCGCTTTTGCGGTTTCGGTTTTACCGACTCCGGATGGACCTAAAAAAATGAATGAGGCAAGCGGGCGTTTCGGGTCCGAGAGCCCGGCTTGCGCGCGCCGGATAGTTTTTCCAATTTGACGGATCGCGTTATACTGCCCGAGCACGCGTTTTTCTAAAATGGATTCAAGGTTTAACAGGTGCGAGGCGTCTATCGTTCCTTTTTCTAAAAACGGCACGCGAATCATATCCATAACAACACGGATAATCTCATCTTTCGCGAGTATGCCGTAGGCTGGAGCGTGTGCGTTTCGTTTTTCTTTTAGCTCCCGGAGAGTTACAATAAGATTATTGCCCTTATTTTTCAAGGAAACCGCTCGCGCGAAGTCTTCTTTTCGGACCGCTGTTTCCTTTTCCGTTCCCAATTCTTTTAATTTATCTTTAATGGTTCTGATGTCTTTTCCGAACGTGTCTTTTGCAAAGCGCACTTTTATGCGCGATGCGGCTTCGTCAACAAGATCAATGGCTTTGTCCGGAAAAAATTTGTGCGGGAAAAAGCGTTCAGCAAGGAAAACCGCCTCTTTAATCGCTTCGTCGGTGATGTCAATGCGGTGAAAGGAGCCCAGTCGTTTTTTGACTCCCATTAGAATTGCGATTGTTTCCTCAACGTTCGGCTCTTCAACTGTGATCGTTTGGAATCTGCGCTCAAGAGTAGCATCGTTTTCAAAGTGCGCTTTGTATTCTGCAAGCGTGGTTGCGCCGATGCATGAAATTTCTCCGCGTGCAAGGTATGGTTTTAAGATATTTGCGGCGTCGAGCGACCCTGATGCGGAACCGGCGCCGACAAGATTGTGAATTTCATCAATAAATAAGACGACATCGTCCTGGGTTAAAATTTCGTCAATTATATGTTTGATTCTTTGTTCAAATTCGCCTCTATAGATTGTTCCCGCAACAACCGCGTTTAGATCAAGCCGCAGAATCCGTCGGCCTGAAAGTATGGACGGCACCGCGCCGCGCGCGATACGCTCCGCTAACCCTTCAACAATCGCTGTTTTCCCGACGCCCGGCTCTCCAAGAAGAAGCGGGTTATTTTTTTCTTTACGCGAAAGAATGTGTATTATCCGTTCAATTTCTTTTTCGCGGCCGATAACCGGCTCCACGTGTTCCTGAAATTTTTTACTCGTGAGATCAATCGTGAAGTGATCAAGAGCTGGAGTGGGGATAAGTTCTTCCTTGCGGATTTTTTTTTCAATCACGCTTTCTCCTTCCTCATACTTATCAAGCGGTAGAACGCGAGCCGGGATCGGAGCGCGAACCCGAGCGTTGGTTTTAACTTTTTCTGTGCGGAGCGCTTTGTCAACAGAATGTTTGAAATCGGTAACGTTTACCGGGGATTGTTTGATGGCACGGATGAGCATCGGCGTTTCAAGTTCTAAAAGCGCGTTTAAGAGATGTTCTGTGCCAATATGTGAAGATGCGCGGGAAAGCGCTATGTCAGCGGCTTTTTCAAGCGCCTGAATCGCGTCCTCGCCCATTGAAAGGTTCAGCGCATCTCCATAGGCAACCTGCCGGCTGATTTGAAAAAATGGAGCTTTGGCTGGAGCAGTTTTCAAAAGTTCCTCAATCGCCGTCAATACGCCTGATTCTTTTAAGAGATCATACGCGACAGACTCCGGCACCGACATGATTCCAAAGAGCAGGTGTTCTGCGGTAATCACATTTTTAACGTCGTTCAACGATACCCAAGCCGCGCGTTGAATAACTTTTTTGAAGTTAGCTGTAAACTTGTCATATGAATTGACCATATGCTATACTTGTACGTTACAAACGTATTCTAACAGGAGCGAACCGCTAATGTCAATATAAACTCGGTAGCTCTAAAACAAGTTTTCCAATGGGTTTATTTTCAAAAAAACCAACATCGTATTTGGGCATTGATATAGGTAGCTCTAGTGTTAAAATTATAGAGCTTGAGAAGACTGATGGAAAGCCGCGATTGAAAAATTACGGATTCGCCGAACGCAATCGCAGGGTTGGGAGCGGCCGCACAGAAGAGATCATACAAACATCGGCTTCAATTATCGCGAAGATTTCCAAAGAAGCCGGATTTACAAGTAAAAGCGTCGTGTCTGCGTTGCATAATTTTGACGTCTTTAGCTCCGTTATCAACGTTTCAGTTGAACATCCGGAACTTCTTGATGAAAATATTAAAATTGAAGCGCGGAAATTTGTGCCTATGCAATTAGAAGATGTGATCCTTGATTGGAAGATGCTGACAACAGAAGACGCGGCGCCTGCGAAAAAAGAGAAAACGCAATTTGGAGATACGGATAAAGAGCTTAAAGAGGAGGAACCAAAGAATTCTCAATTATTTGACGGAGCGGGAAATAAAACCGCAGATGTGTTGTTAACCGCAGCGCCTAGAAGGCTTGTAAAGAAATACGTTGATATTTTCAAAATCGCCGGTTTAAATTTATTAAGTCTGGAAACAGAATCATTTGCATTTATAAGAGCTCTCATGGATAAGCGCGATGATTCTTCCATACTTTTCCTTGACATCGGAGCTGTCGCAACTGATATTATAATCACAGAGCGTCAGGCGCCGATTATTATACGCAGTATTGACGTCGGTGGAGATTCCATAACAGCGGCCATTGCAAAGAATATGCATATTGCGATAGAACGCGCCGAGCAGTTTAAGCGGGACGTAGGAGTTTTTGATCGGAAGTCAGCTGAAGATATGCGCATGATCACGGAAATCATTGAACTCTCCTTTGCGCCGGTTATTAATGAAATTCAGTACAGTATTGATTTGTATAAATCGCGCAATCGGTCGCTGGGAAAGATCGTTCTCTCCGGGGGCGGTTCATGCATGGCGGGTTTGAGCGACTTTTTACAAACAACGTTCCATATTCCTATTTATATGGGAAATCCGTGGTATAAAATAGAAACACCGCCGGATTTGAAAGACGCTCTTCTTGAACTTGGGGCCATGTTCACGGTCTCGATCGGGCTGGCTCTTAAAGAGATAGAAGGATAACTTTACTTCATGTCAATCTCCAATGACATTGGAACAATTTTAATGAATGCGGGGAAACTAACCGATGAACAGTATGCTGTTTTGAAAAAGAAAGCGAGAGATACAAACACATCGCTTGCGGAAGTGATCCGGGTGTCAGGAACTGTTGAAACTCGCGATTGGTATCAAGCGCAATCAGAGGTGCTGGGCGTGCCTTTTATTGATCTTGTTGGGAAGACGATCAAGCGGGAGGTGTTGACAATTATCCAAGATCAGCTTGCAAAGAATTACAAAATGGCGGCGATTGAATTTGATCCCGAGACGCGTCTCCTGACTGTGGGAATGGTTGATCTTCTGGACTTAAACGCGCGTGAAGCTCTCCGGTATATAGGCCGCGAGCAGAATGTGAAAATTCAGTATGTGTTCGTGTCTCCGGAAGGGCTGGATTTTGTTCTAAGACAGTACGCCAATATCACAGAAGAAGTTGGTCAGGCTCTTAAATCCGCAGAAGAACGCTTCAAACCAAAAGACCGTGCACAGAACTCGGAAACTGGCGAATCATTAGAGGAAGTTATAAAGCACGCTCCGGTTGCAAAGATGGTAACTGTGATTCTGCGGCACGCGGTTGAGGGAAAAGCGTCGGATATTCATATTGAACCGTTGGATGATAAAACAAGAGTCCGATACCGTATTGACGGATCGCTCGCGCAGACCATCACCCTTCCTTTGTATGTGCATGACGCGCTTATCGCGCGCGTGAAGGTGATGGCAAACTTGAAAATTGACGAGACGCGCATTCCGCAAGACGGGCGCATACGGCTTTCGCTTACTGATCGCGATGTTGAGTTTCGCGTTTCCACTCTCCCGCTCCAGGATCATGAAAAAGTTGTGATGCGGGTTTTGGATACCGGTGGGAAACCGCCGAACATGGCTGATCTTGGGTATCGTTCGCGGAATCTTGATCTTCTTCTTAGGAATATCAGGAAACCAAACGGCATGGTGCTCGTTACCGGCCCGACTGGAAGCGGAAAATCACTAACACTTTTTTCCGCTTTAAGTCTGGTGAATCGCGAGGAGATTAACATATCAACACTTGAGGATCCTATTGAATATCGTCTTCCCGGCATTAACCAGTCCCAGATTCATCCGAATGTCGGTTTTACATTTGCCTCCGGGCTTCGGGCGCTTCTTCGGCAAGATCCGAATGTGATTTTAGTTGGCGAGATTCGCGATCTTGAAACAGCGGAACTCGCGATTCATGCCGCAATGACAGGGCATGTTGTTTTTTCAACGCTTCACACAAACAGCGCCATAGAATCCATTCCGCGATTGATTGATATGAAAGTTGAACCGTATCTTATAGCGACAACCTTAAATGTGCTGATCGCGCAAAGGCTTGTCCGGAAAATTTGCGCGGATTGTAAAGAGGAGGCCGAGATCACAGATGAGTTGAAAGTAGTGATCACGAAAGAGTTGTCAAAAATTTCTAAAGAGGTGTTCAAGCAGTATGGGACAGTTAACCTTGATCGTCCGACGTTTTATCACGGAAAGGGTTGCGCCAAGTGCGCTCATACCGGATTAAAAGGGCGTACCTCCATCAACGAGGTGATTGAGAATACAAGGGGACTAAAAAAGACAATGACAAGCGGAATGAAACAGGATGACATTGACGCGGTCCTGCGCGAGCAGAATTTTGTCAACATGAAACAGGACGGGCTCATTAAAGCGCTTATGGGCATTACGACTTATGAACAGGTGTTTGCGGTTACGAAAGAGGATGAGTAATATTGAATTTTAATTTCTAACGATCGCGCGATAAGTTAGTTTAGGTGGAATTAATCTATTGCGCGCGCTTGATATGGCAAAAATTCTTTTAGTGGAAGACGATCGGTTTTTGTCTAAAATGTATGTTGATAAAATGTCGCGCGAGGACGGATTTGAGGTTGAGGCTGTAGAGCTTGGAGAAGAGGCTCTGAAGAGAATAGAAAAATTTTCTCCTGATCTTATACTGCTTGACATCATTCTGCCGGACATAAACGGCGTGCAGGTGTTGAAACGCATCCGCTCAAACGAGAAGACAGCCGGAATTCCTGTTTTGATGCTTACGAACTTAAACGAAAAAGATTATATAAACGAGGCTTTGTCGCTTGGCGCAAAGGGGTATCTCATCAAAGCGCATTTCACGCCAAACGAGGTTGTTGACAAGGTGCGTCATATACTGCGTTCCGTTAACTCGTAACTATTAGGTCCATGTTGTCAACCGACACTATACTTTTAAATCATATTTTAACGGCTGTCGCAAAAGACGGCGGATCTGGAGTCCATTTCACAGTCGGCTCTCCTCCTGTTATGAGGAAAGAAGGCTCTCTTTTTGTCATGGACAATGAAGCCGCGATGACCTCGGAATGGATTGAAACAATAATGAGTTCGTTTCTTCTGGAGGAGGATCGTCTTGCGCTTGAAAAGGAAGGCGAGGCTGTGCTTGTTCGGACATTTAACAAAGTGCTTCGTTTCCGAGCGCATGCGTATCGGCAAAAGGGGGTGTATTCGCTTGCGTTCCGTTACATTCCGCAGTGCGCCGACACTATTTCAGACTTGCTTTTGCCGCCATATCTTGATCGGGTTTCTCGGGAGAAAACAGGGCTTACAATTGTAAGCGGCATTCATGATTCCGGAAAAAGCACGACAACAACCGCTATTATCAATACATTGAATAAAAACGGACCGTCGCGTTATATAATGACGCTTGAATCCCCAATTGAACGGCTTTTCGCGAGCAATGTCTGCATTATTGAACAGCGCGAGGTCGGGAAAGATGTCGCCTCATATAACCAGGGTCTGCAACTTGCCGTGACTGGCGACATAGACATGGTCTTTTTAGATCAGATAACTGACGAACTGGTCGTAACTCGTCTTTTAGAACTTTTGGAGGTCGGGAAAAGCGCTCTTGTTGTTATGAACGCATCTTCCGCAGTTGGCGCGCTTGTTAATTTTTTGAGTCGCGTGCCTTCGTATGAGACGGTTCGCGCCAGGCGCATTCTTTCCGAATCTCTTCTCTCTGTTTTATCGCAAAAGCTGATTCACAAAATCGGCGGCGGGCGCGCGCTTGTTTATGAATTTCTGCCAAACACTGAACTTGTGCCCCATATGATAAGCGCCGGCAATTTAGATCAAGTACGTTCTATGTTATATAATCTTAAGGTTGACGATGCGGCGCCATTTGAGCGGGGGTTGGCGCGTCTTGTTGAAAGCGGCGAAATACGGCTTGACGAGGCGCTTTCTGAAGCAGAGCATCCGGAGATGGTTAAACAAATGATACGATAACTTATGAATTTCTCTTACGAAGCGCTGAATAATCAGGGCGCGGTTATAAAAGGGATTGTTGAAGCGCTTACAAAAACAGAGGCTATTGCGCTTATTGAAGAAAAAGGATTTACAGTAGCGCGTCTTTCCGAACTAAAGACAAAAACCGCTCTGCGGCTGAAATTTCTTGAGCGCGTTACTGTCAAAGATATGGTTGCATTCTACCGCCAGCTTTCTCTTATGATCTCTTCTGACATTCCGATCGTCCAGGCGCTGAAAATTATTTCAACCCAGCAGATGAAAAATTTGAAAATGCGCGAAATTTTATCTGATGTGTATGAGAACGTGAACGAGGGCATGAAATGTTCCGACGCGCTCGCTCGTTACAGTTCGGTGTTCGGCGATTTCTACATTTATATGATCAAAAGCGGAGAGGCCAGCGGAAAATTTAACGAAGTTCTGGATTATCTCGCGGACCAGCAGGAAAAAGATTACGAGTTTCGCTCAAAAATTAAAGGCGCAATGACATATCCGATATTTATTCTCACAGCGATTTTATTGATGGGGTTTATCATGATGATTTTCGTTATCCCTAAATTAACCGCTATGCTCGTTGAAAGCGGCATTCCGCTTCCGATAACTACCAGATTTCTTATCTTTACCTCTGATACAATTAAGAATTTTTGGTACCTTATCCTTACAGGAATTGTCGGCGCTGTTGTCGGATTTCGTCTGTTGGTCACAAAAAACAAAACAGGACGGAACCTCTGGCACCGCGCTGTGATGCTCATTCCGAATTTCGGGCCTAATCTTGTTCAGAAAACATATCTCGTGCGCATGACAAAAAGTCTGGCGCTTTTGATTATCGGCGGAGTGCCATTAACCGAGGCGATTCAAATCACGTCGTCTGTTGTCGGGAACGTCCATTATCAGGCGATGCTAAAAGAAACCGCAGAGGCCGTGAAAGACGGCAACACCATAGGTTCAGTGTTCGCGAAGTATCCGTATCTAGTTCCGGACATGCTGACCCAAATGACGGCAATCGGCGAGCAGACAGGCAAAGTGGATCAGGTGTTTGACAAAATCGGGAATTTCTACACAAAAGAAGTTACAAACACCGTTGAAAACATCACGAAAATTATTGAGCCTGTGATCATGCTTTTAATGGGAGGTGCTGTCGGGTTTCTTGTGATTTCCATCATGATGCCGATGTTTCAGGCAAGCCAGGCGGTCTAATTTGATTTTAACAGTAATTTTGTTATAATGATACCAATATGCCAGCAACACTCAAAAATAAAGTAACAATGCCGCTCGCGATTCCTGGATTGTATAAAAATGGCGTTTTTCAGTCGCGCTTTATCATCCCAAAAATTTCCCAACCGAGAAAGGTGGTGCTCGTTTTTCTGGAAGAAATTAAAGACGCTGATATTGATGAGTTACAGCCAGCGTCGCCGCCGATAAAAAATGCTCGGAATGTAATTGCGGCTTTTCGGAAGACCGGAAAATATACCGAGCGGTTCCTCAAAAGTTTTGAAAAAGGATTAAAGCGCTCAACGTATTTTCAATGATTCTATGGAGATATTGCCCATGCACCAGGATTTGGAGCGTTATCTAAGAGCGCGTCGTCTTTTCAAGAAGTTTACAAAACAGAAGAAATTATTCATAAGCAGTTGGCGTCATCCCAGTTTGCATACCGAACTACTAGAACCGAAGGAGATGAAAATTTTCAGCTTTCGCATTGACGATAAATATAGGGCAATTTTTATCTTTCGCGATTCAAAAACGGTTGAGATTATTGATATCAACAATCATTATCAGTAAGCAGAAGTTGTGAATAGACGAAAATTTTTGTACCCGCATTTTGTTTTGTGCTATACTATCTGCATTGTAATTGTGGATAACAGATAACCACATATCTTACCGAGATGAAAGGAGGTGATACCTAAATGAAAACGAAAATCAAAAAATTTATTAAGAGTGAATCCGGATTCACCCTTATTGAGTTGCTAGTGGTGATCGGTATCATCGCCATTCTAGCAACGATAGGGGCAGTTAATTTTAGCGGAGCAAGAGCAAAGGCGCGGGATGGAAAGATAGTGGCTGATTTAGCTCAAATGAGAGCTTCAATTGAAGCGTCAGCCGCTGGTACAGCTGACGGATTATATCCAACCATACTTCCACCTGATATTAGTGGCGCTAATGCCCCTACACATCCAAGACCAGCCACTGGAGCATATTGCTATTATGTGAATAATATAGCAGGAGCTAACAATAGAACTACCTATATAATTTCTGGTACTAGGTTAGAAGATACAGGAGCTGGCGCTGTTAGGGATCAGGGTTTGGACGGTGCCACAAATACATCAGCTTGGGTGAATGCGCCGATAGTAATAAATGGTCTAGCTACAGATTGTCCTGGGATAGCTGCAGATGTGCCAGACTGCGATGATACAGCTATTAATACTTTGTGTTATCAAGGTACGACAGCGTCTTAATTTATTTATTGTTATTGCAGTTTGCAATGAAAACCCCTCTCCGCCCATGGGAGGGGTTTTGTTTTTGCCCCGATCCCGCAATGCGCGGGCGGCGGTTGACGGCGCGGAAGGGGCGGTGGTATACTGTGCATCACTATGGAACAGAAAGTAGAAATTTATCCAATTAGCATAGAACCGATGGCAGAAGGTGGATATTTTGCGGAGTGTTCGCTTTTGCAAGGATGTCATGCGGAAGGAGAGACATTTACAGAGGCAATCAACAATCTGCAGGATGTTATTCGTGTGCATAAAAAGTGTGATATTGAGTTTAAAAACTATGCAAAGAATTATCACCATGACAAAGTTAAAATTTACAACTAAACTCCCTGTTTCTATCTTTAAGGAGGGAGAGTATTTTATCGCTCATACGCCAGCATTAGACATATCAACGTCCGGGGATACGTACGACGAGGTGAGGAAACGTTTCAGGGAGGTGGTAGAGATTTTTTTTGAAGAAACTGTTCGTAAGGGAACATTGGAAGAGGTGCTCCGAGAATTTGGGTGGACGAGAGTAAGAAAACAATGGATGCCGCCTGTGGTGATTTCACATGAACCTCAAGAAGTGCGCATAGCCATTCCCGCATAACTCTATGCCGCGCATTCAACCAATTCACTGGAAAAAATTTGAAAAATTTGTGTTATATACAGGGTGCCAGTTTGTTCGGCAAAAAGGAGATCATCGCATATATGATCGGCAGGATTTGAAGCGTCCGGTGGTGTTTCCCGCTGATCGCGATATTCCCATTTTTATCATCAGAAATAATTTGCGCGTTTTAGGAATCGCACGGTCTGAATATCTAGCAGTGTTGGAACAGTTATAAACCCCTTCTATAAAACTAGGAGGGGTTTTATTTTTGCCCGCGCGCGGTTGACGGTGCGCGATGGGCGGTGGTATTATGAAGGTGTTATGCGTACCGTTACTATCAACAATTATATTATTGCGAATCCAGACATATGCCACGGCAAACCAGTAATTAAAGGAACTCGCGTTATGGTTTGGCAGATTTTAGAAATGCTGGAAAACGGAGCTTCGGTAAAAGAAATTTTAGATGCCTTCCCTTCTTTAACAATAGCGCATGTAAAAGCCGCGCTTTCTTATGCGGCTGATTTAACCAAGGGCTCCGAGTATGTTCTCCTCAAAGTGTAAATTCCTGTTAGATGAGAATGTCAGACACGAGCTATACCAATTTTTGAATGAAAAAGGTGTGGATGTTGTGAAAGTGCCTAAAGGAATTAAAAACGGAAAAGTCGCGCAGTTATCTTTGAAAGAGGAGAGGATTCTTACGCCAAGCATCAACAATAATCCCCTTTTGAGGGATTTTTTGTTTTCAAAATAATTATGCTATACTTCTTGTTGTTACTATGAATTTCATCTCCATTAAAACCGGCATTTTTTTCGTAATAATCCTCGCGCTTCTTCTTGGAATTATTTTGCGCGAAGGAGCGATGCGCAAAAAAGAGGATGCGGCAGTTGCTCTTGTGGAAATTTCCGCGATTCGCGCAGGGCTCTCCGCGTATTTTGCGGAACGCGGGGGCTATCCAAAAATTGAGAAAGTTCTGATTGGAGGAAGCGACGCGCGCAGTTTATGCCTTTCACGAAACGCTGGAGAACAAGAAGGATTTTTAGGAGAAGGAATTACTTGCTCCGGATCCGTTGTGTATAATGGCGTTTTGGCGTTAGAATCGTCGCAATTTTTCTATAGCTCTTCCGGCGCTGAATACGGAGTTCAGTTTAGCATCCCATCCGCGTTTGGCGCTTTCACCAGCTCTGGAGTGTACTGCGCGACTGAAAAAGGGATATTCGTCGGTGAGTGCGAGTAACTTTGAATTTTTCATGGTTAAACTTTTTCTTTTCGCGCTTGGATTATCCATCGGCAGTTTCATAAACGCCCTCGTGTATCGCCTGCACGAAAAAAAGCCGATCGTGAACGATCGCTCCGCGTGTCCTCTCTGCGATCATCGCTTACTTTGGCACGATCTGATTCCGCTTGTGAGTTTTGCGATGCTTCGCGGGCGGTGTCGGGATTGTCATAAGCGCATCTCATGGCAGTATCCGCTTGTGGAATTATTAACCGGAATTGCGTTTATTTTTCCCTTTACTCGTTATTCGTTACTCGTTACTGATTACGGCGCGATAATTTCGTATTATCTCTTCGTCTGCATCTTGCTTGTCATCTTCGCCTACGATCTTCGCTATATGCTTATCCCTGATTCAATAAGCATTCCGGTTATTGGTATCGTTTTTTTCATACAAACCATAAACCACAACCTGCCAATTACAAGTTATCTAGTCTCTGCGCTCGCCGCCTCCGGATTTTTTCTCGCTCAATTTCTTGTTTCTAAAGGCCGTTGGATCGGCGGAGGCGATATTCGTTTGGGGTTTTTGATTGGACTAATGCTCGGTTGGCCAGTTATTGTAGCGGTTCTTATGTTTGCATATATTCTCGGAACAGTAATAACTCTGCCGCTCGTTCTCCTTCGCCGTCAAACTATGAAAAGTCAAATCCCTTTTGGCGTATTTTTGACTACTTCAACGATTGTCGGGATGATGTGGGGAAGAGAAATAGTTCTTTGGTATATGAAGCTCGCGAACTTTTAACTTTGCGTTTTTTTATGTCCCGCGCTTTTACGCTTATTGAAATGCTCGTTACGGTTTCAATCATCGCGATTATGACGACGTTTACCGTGGTAAATTTGGGCTTTCAGCGCAATGACCGGACAGTTCAGAAGACGGCTCGCGAGTTCTATGGCGCGCTCCAGTATGCAAGGAATTTGGCCGTGTCAGGCAAGGTGTTTAAGGATGAGAACGGAGACGGAGCGCTGGACGTTCCAAACGGCTATGGTATATTTTTTGTTTTGCTTCTCTCCGGCAGTGAGTTTTTCTATAAAGAACAGTTATATGGCGATTTATACGCAGGAACCACGCCAAAACGATATGATAGCGGAACCGAGGAATTTGGCGCTGGGGAGATATTAGATCAAGATATTTCTATATCGCTTTATTTTGACAATGTTTTGATTGGCGCTCTGGGGTTGCCGCAGACTATTTTTTTTGCCACGCCGCGTGGAGACATCACTTATTATGATGGTATTTCTGACGTGAGTTTGATGGTCCCCACGGTTCAAGAAATTGGCATTGAATTTGCAAGTATAAAAGACCCATCAGTGAAAGATCGCGTAATCATTAATTCGGTAACAGGGCAAATGTATGTCAACGAAAACCAATAATCAAGGCATCACCCTCATTGAAGTTATTATTGTCTTAACCATTTTTTCAATTGGACTTGGCGCAATGCTCGCTGGGAGTGTTGGGTTGTTTACTCAAACTGCGTTCAGCGGCGATTTTTTGATCGCTTCTCACTTGGCGCGCGAAGGGCTTGAAGCGGTGCGGAATATGCGGGATGAAAATTTTTTGAATGGGCGGACATGGAACCAGGGATTTGAAATGACAAGTGCGCTTCTGAAGACGGTTCTTCAGGGAGGCGTTTTTCAAGGAGAGTTTCAGTTTGAGGAGGTTACATATACAATGACGACGTGCGTTACGGTGAATAAAAACTGTCAGATGGCGCATGATCCGGCAAGCGGATTATACGGCGACGCCGGTTTGGTGGGAGTTATTCCGGGATCTCAATTAACAAAATTTTATCGTATGTTTGAGTTTGATCCGATAATGTGTAGCACAACTACGCTCGTTAAGGCTAACGGTCTATGCGATACGGCGCCATCAGATGAACAAATCGGCGTGAAAGTTACCTCGCGCGTACAATGGTATCAAGGGCAGGCGCTTCGCGAAGCTGTGATGACAAGTTATTTATATAATTGGGATTAGATTAACGAGTAATATGAGCCACTCCACTTTGAGATATTATCGCGGTTTTACTTTAATTGAGTTACTTGTTGCCTCAAGTTTATTTGTGCTTGTCGTCGGGATCGGCATGTCGCTTTGGGGTTCCATCACCCGCATCCAGCAGGCGAACCTGAACAGCCAGAAGATTTTTTCAGAGTCGCGGTTTTGGCTGGATAGAATATCGGCTGAAATTCAAGGGGGACAGATTTTTTATGATGATAATCCGGCCTCTCTCTTTTACCCATATCCAAAGCCGGCCAATCCGCAAACCGAGCTTCATATCGCGACAAAAGACGGAGAGCGCATACGATATTATGTTGACGCTCTATCCGGAGCTCTTTATAAAGAGGTTATTGGCATGAGCGCGCCTGAAATGTTAAGTTCCCCTGAAATTAAAATTACGCGTTTCGCAGTATACATAACTCCAATTACCGAAAGCGCGGTTAAAATTCCTTTGGTTACGATTTTGTGGAGCGCGCAGGACCTCAAAATATCAGATCCGCAAATGATTAATATACAGACGTCAGTGAGTTTGAGGAACTACTAATTCTTAATTCAAAATGCAAAATTCAAAATGCAAAATAAATGTGTTCAATGATAGGGGTAGCATCATCGCCTTTGCTCTTTCCGCAATTGCGGTGATGTCTATTACCGCCGCGCTTCTCACAACCCTTACGATTCTAGAACTGAAAAAATCAGCGAATGTACAGCGCGCTTCGGTTGCACTGTATCGGGCTGAAAGCGGAGTTGAGAATATATTATTCATTCTGAACCGCGCGTTTGCGGAAGGAAAAACAGTTTCCGATATTAAAACCATACTCGGGTTTGACATCGCAAATAATTTTGGCTACAACTTTAATTGCGATGGCGCGGATGCGGTGGACGAAGCGTGCTATACGGACGTTAAAACTCTTGAGGTAAAGTTCGGCGCCGAGGCATTGCGGTTTGACATCGCAAAAAATCAGGCGCTCACGCTGAATATTTTTGAGCCGAACGATAAGGATAACGCGCCGTACAGTTCGTATTGGATTGATACATTAAAAATCATCGGAGTGAAATCCAGCGATCAGCTTGAAGTTACGTTTATCTCGTGGGATGATAGTTCAAACACTCTTTTAACTCCACTAAAGCGTCTCTTGACCGACTCTGGCGATGGCGTTATAGATGGCGTTGCTTGGCTTGATTTTCCATGCGGGGATCTTTTCGGGGAGGATTCATTATGCAATATTGGAACTGCGCCGCCCGCGCCAAATGATTATCTTGGCATTATTCGCATTCGTCTTCTTCAGCCAGAGGAACGTTTAGGGCTTAAGATACAGCTTTTCCAAGACGTAAATTCTATCTGCGATGTCGCAACCAATAATCCGGCGCAGTGCATTCCTGGCTTTGTTGAAGTGGTCGCGACCGGCGAGGATGATGCGAATTCCAACCGTCAGGCGCTTAAAGTCGTGAGCGCGCTTCCGACAGAAGATAATCCGGCTTCGGACATTTGGGATTATGTGCTATTTTCAAATGAGTCGCTGTCTAAGTAGATGACTAAAAATGAAGCCAAAAAACGTATTGAACAATTGCGTCGTGAGATCGCTTATCACGGTTATCTCTATCACGTGAAAGACGCGCCGGAAATTTCAGATGCGGCATGGGACGCGTTAAAACACGAGCTTAAGAAATTGGAGCAGAAGTATCCGGAGTTTATAACGCCAGACTCGCCTACACAACGAGTTTCAGGTCAGCCGCTTCCGAAATTTTCAAAAGTGATACACAAAGTGCGTCAGTGGTCGCTCACGGACGCATTTTCTTTTGATGAGGCGCGCGACTGGGAAGAGCGCAATATCAAAATTCTTCAAAAAGAGGATGTTTTAATTTCCGCAAGCGATCTTGATTATATTTGTGAACTTAAAATTGACGGACTTCACATTGCGCTCACTTATGAAAATGGAGCGCTGAAAAGCGCCGCAACTCGCGGAGACGGGGTTCTCGGCGAGAATGTTACGCAAAATATAAAAACCATCTGGAGCGTGCCGCTGATACTGAAAAAGCCGGAGGATATTGTTGTTGAAGGCGAGATTTGGATGCCAAAAGAGGAATTTGCCCGCATTAATCGTGAAAATGAGAAAGAGGGACAGATCTTGTTTGCAAATCCAAGAAATGCCGCGGCCGGCTCAATTCGTCAGCTTGACTCCGCGATCACAGCGTCCCGCAAACTTGATTCGTTTATTTATGATATCGCATGGCAAAAGCGCGATTGGCTTATAGATGATCAGAAAAGCGAGCTCATGCTCTTAAAAGCGCTGGGGTTTAAGGTTGAACCAAATTTTCGGCATTGTAAAACATTGGGTCAAGTTTTTGATTTTCTCAAATCATGGGAGAAACAACATGATAATCTTTCATATCTTGTTGACGGGGTTGTTATTAAAGTAAACAAGCGTCGATATCAAGAAATTCTCGGATACACCGGCAAAGCGCCGCGGTTTGCGCTCGCGTACAAGTTTTCTCCGGAGGAAACAACAACAGTGATTGAAGACATCATAGTTCAGGTGGGGCGTTTA
>MHJU01000026.1:25346-36331 GCA_001818155.1 Candidatus Jacksonbacteria bacterium RIFCSPLOWO2_02_FULL_44_20
GCACTACCGTGTCCCGCGCAACGCTCCATAATCAACAGCGAATTAATGCGCTTGATGCGCGGATTGGCGACACCGTGATTATCAGGAAAGCCGGCGACATTATTCCGGAAGTTGTGAAAGTGCTCCCGCGGTTTCGGCGAAAAAATTCTTCCCGGTTTATAATTGACAAGCTATGCCCATCCTGCGGGAGCGTTGCGCGAATTGAACGCTCCGGAGAAAGTATGCTCCACTTTTGCGCGAATAAGCGGTGTTCCGCGCGGGTCATTGAAGCAATCGCGCATTTTGTTTCCAAGCGCGCAATGAACATTGACGGGATGGGCGAGAAAATCATTGTGCGGTTTATTGATGAAGGATTGATTGCGGACGCGGCGGATATTTTCTTCCTGGAAAAAGCAGACATAGCGCAACTTACAGGCTTCGGAGAAAAAAGCGCAGATAATCTCCTTGCGTCAATTGCGCGATCGCGACGGGTTCAGGTTGCTAAATTTTTGTACGCGCTCGGCATTCCGCATATCGGCGAGCGTATGGCGCAGAGGTTTGGCGAGTTTGCGCGTGATTCCGGCGCGCGCTCGCTTCCGGCATTTTGGGAAGCTCTTGGCAAAATATCAAAGGAGGAGCTTATGGCGATTCCGGATTTTGGTCCAAAAGCCGTAGAGAGCGCGTTTGAGTGGTTTCATGACGAGCGCAATCAAAAATTGATACAGAGGCTGAATGATTGCGGAGTTGAACTGGAAATATTGAATGATGATGGTCTTTCAGGAAAATCGTTTGTGTTTACAGGCGCGCTTTCTTCCATTACGCGCGACGAAGCAAAAGATATAGTTATCGCAAAAGGCGGCGTTGTCGGCTCGTTGGTTTCAGCAAGTACGGATTATCTCGTTTCCGGCAAATATCCAGGGTCAAAATATGATAAAGCGAAGAAGCTCGGCGTTAAAATTATTGATGAGGGGGAGTTTGTACGGCTTGTCAAAAAAGAATAAGCCAAGTAGGATAATCTCAAATTATTTATGACCAAATCCGAAGTTCAAAAAATCGCAGAGCTTGCCCGCATCAGCCTTACCGACGATGAGTTGGAACGATATGCCGGAGAGCTTTCCTCTATTTTGGACTATATCGCAAAATTAAATGAGGTGGATACAGATGACGTCTCTATCACCTCGCAGGTAACAGGGCTTTCAAACATATTCCGTGAGGATATAGTTGAGGAGTGTAATCTAAAGGACGAACTGATAGCGCAGGCGCCTGACACTGAAGACCGAGGTGTAAAGGTGAAGAGCGTGTTTTGATTTTTTTATGATCCGACATCTTCATAATAAGCTAATCAGCAAAGAATTCTCCGCCACTGAACTTACAAAACAGTATCTGGAACGCATTGAAAAGTTTGATCAAAAAATCTGCGCGTTTTTAACTGTTACAGCTAAATCTGCGTTGGATCAGGCTCGCGCGGTGGACGAAAAAATTGCGTGCGGCGAGAAGATTGGTCTTCTTGCAGGGCTTCCCGCGGCGATCAAAGATAACATCGCAACGCGCGGGGTGAAAACAACCGCCGCCTCTCGAATTTTGGAAAATTATGTGCCGCCTTTTGACGCAACCGTGATTGAACTCCTGCGCGCGCGCGATTTTGTGATGCTTGGGAAAACGAACCTTGATGAGTTCGCGCATGGTTCATCAACAGAAAATTCCGCTTTTTGGACAACGCGAAATCCATGGGACTTAACACGCGTTCCCGGTGGCTCCTCGGGCGGATCGGCCGCGGCTGTTGTTTCCGGCATGGCTGTGTACGCTCTTGGTACAGACACCGGCGGCTCCATACGCCAGCCCGCCTCGTACTGCGGACTTGTAGGACTTAAGCCGACCTATGGATTATGCTCGCGCTATGGGCTTATTGCGATGACTTCATCAACCGACGTGCCGGGGTTTCTAACAAAAAGAGTGGAAGACGCGGCGTATCTTTTGTCAGCGCTTGCCGGGCGCGATCCAAAAGACGCAACCACGCTTTCATGCGACTCGCGCGACTATCTGAAAGCGATAGCAGAGCCGCGATTAAATGGCGTCAGGATCGGAATCCCAAAAGAATACTTTATTGAAGGGTTGAACAAAGAGGTTTTGAATGCGGTTAAGGGCGCAGTCAGAATTCTTGAAAAAGAAGGCGCGATTGTGAAAGAGATTTCGCTTCCGCACAGTCAGTATGGCATTGCGGTATATTATATTGTAACGCCGTCTGAAGTGAGTTCTAACTTAGGGCGATTTGACGGGATACGATACGGATTTTCAAAACATTCAGACGCCGAAGATCTTATTGACGTATATTATAAATCCCGTGGAGCAGGTTTTGGGCAAGAGG
Organism: Candidatus Jacksonbacteria bacterium RIFCSPLOWO2_02_FULL_44_20; assembly: GCA_001818155.1. Taxonomy (GTDB): domain Bacteria; phylum Patescibacteriota; class Patescibacteriia; order UBA9629; family UBA9629; genus UBA9645. The sequence goes on from MHJU01000026.1 coordinate 27,691, forward strand.
CAAAACGCCGCATAATGATCGGCACTTACGCGCTCTCAAGCGGTTACTATGATGCCTATTACAAAAAGGCGCAGAAAGTACGAACACTGATTATTGACAATTTTAAGCGCGCATTTCGGGAAGTTGACGTGATTATTACGCCAACTGCTCCGGACGTCGCCTTCAAGATCGGTTCCAAAGAAAACGACCCGCTTGCGATGTATTTGGAAGACATTTTCTCTGTTCCGGTTTCCTTGGCCGGGCTTCCTGCTATTTCCATTCCATGCGGCTTCAATCACGAAAATCTTCCGATCGGTATGCAGATCATCGGTCCGCAGTTGGGCGAAACGATTTTGCTTAAAGTCGCCGCGTATTATGAGGGGATTACGGATTGGCACACAAAAGAGCCTATGTTGTTGACGGAGCTTTAATTAGCGTGATAGCATGCTAAACATTGGGGGCGTAGCTTAGCTGGCTTAAAGCGTCTGCCTGTCACGCAGAAGATCGCGGGTTCGAATCCCGTCGTCCCCGCCACCATTGACTCAAACTATTCTTTGTGCTATAGTAGCCCGTTTACTATAAAATCCTTTATTGTCCAGAACGATAGAGGATTTTTAATTTCTGCAAACTATGGCACAAAAACAAAGGCGATTTTTAGGCTTATTTCTAGCGATTACGCTCGTGCTAGCAGAGTTTCCGAGCAGATGGCATAGAGCGTCTGCCGCAGATTTGGAGGAATTCCCCAAGCTTCCTAGCGCTGAAAGCCGCGCTCCGAGGAGAATAGAGAAACGGCTTATCACATTTTATTCCTCAACGCCTGATCAAACCGACGACACTCCTTTTATTACAGCAAACGGGACGAAAGTAAGGGATGGAATCGCCGCGGCGAATTTTCTTCAGTTTGGCACACGATTTCGTCTCCCGGAACTCTATGGCGGCAAAGTGTTTGTTGTGCACGATCGTATGCACCAGCGATTCGGAAGCCGCATTGACATTTGGGTAGAGACGCGCGAAGAGGCGATTGAGCGCGGTGTAAAGTATACAATTGTTGAAATCTACTAATTGCTTTTTTAAGTCTCCACTGTTATAATGCGCCTATATGTAGGGCGCGGTGGCCGAGTAGCTAGGCAGCGGTCTGCAAAACCGTGTACACGGGTGCAACTCCCGTCCGTGCCTCCAGATTTAATATCAATGACCAAATCTTCGCGTTTTGGTCATTTTAATTTAGCATTCTCTCTTGACAACTGCTAATTTTTGTTCTAAGATTTTCTATTACTTAAATTAACTAGCTCGTGAGTATGGGCGCTTCGGAGGCAATATCAAAAAACCCCGATCGCGCGCATATTTATACGAAGTTTTGTCTATGCCAAAGCTGATTCCCTTAAACGATCGCGTTATCGTGAAAGCGAAAAGCAAGCAGGATATCACGAAATCCGGTATCGTCCTTCCGGACACTGTTGACAAAGATCGTCCTGAACAAGGAGAGGTAATTGCGGCGGGCCCCGGCAAACTCCTTGAGAACGGAGTGCGCGAGCCAATTGGCGTCAAGGTCGGCCAAACTATACTCTTCACCAAATACGCTCCGAACGAGGTAAAGGTTGAAGAGGGCGGAAAAGAAGTTGAGTACCTTGTTATTTCCGCGTCTGACATTTTAGCGATCGTTGAGTAATTTTATTTCTAAATGCGCTTGAGTTGTGAAATTTTTTTCATGATAAATTTTACAGCATAAGGCGACAAAGATAACTTATGGCAAAACAGATTCTTTTTGACGAAATTGCGCGGAGCTCTCTTAAGAAAGGAGTTGACGCGCTGGCAAACGCAGTTAAAGTAACGCTTGGGCCTAAAGGGCGAACCGTTGTTTTAGACAAAGGATATGGTGATCCGACAATCACCAAAGACGGCGTTACTGTTGCAAAAGAAATAGAGTTGTCCGATAAGGTGCAAAACGTCGGAGCGCAACTCGTAAAGCAGGCGGCGACTCGCACAAGCGATGTTGCGGGCGATGGAACCACAACCGCAACGCTTTTAGCACAAAGCATGATTCACGCCGGCATCAAAAATATCACAGCCGGAGCAAATGCGCAGGCAGTTAAGCGCGGTATGGACAAAGCGGTTGAAAAAGTTGTTGAACTGCTGAAGCAAATTTCAAAACAAATTGCGGGTAAAGAAGAAATCACCCAAGTTGCCTCAATTTCAGCAAATGATCCGGATATCGGCAAAGTCATCGCAGAGGCAATGGCAGAAGTTGGAAAAGACGGAGTTATCACTGTTGAGGAATCCCAGAGTTTCGGCATTGAAAAGGAGGTTGTTGAGGGAATGCAGTTTGACAAAGGATATGTGTCTCCATACATGGTAACGAACGCCGACAGAATGGTTGCGGAATTGCAGAACCCATACATTTTAATTACAGATCAAAAAGTTTCCTCAATCCAGAGCGTTTTGCCGCTTCTTGAAAGTTTGGCGCAATCAGGCAAAAAAGAGCTCGTAATTATCGCAGAGGAGATTGAAGGAGACGCGCTTGCGACGTTTGTCGTAAACAAGATACGCGGCACGTTTAACGCGCTTGGCGTAAAAGCCCCGGGTTTTGGCGATCGGCGCAAAGAGATGTTACGAGATATTGCTGTCTTGACCGGTGGTAAAGTGATTTCAGAGGAGATTGGTCTGAAGCTTGATAAAGCGACAATTGATGACCTCGGACGATCCGCAAAAGTGATTGCGACAAAAGAAACGACAACGATTATTGGCGGTCTTGGGGATCAGAAAGCGATTAAGGATCGCATTCTGCAAATCAGAAAAGAGCTTGATGATGTTGATTCAGATTTTGATCGCGATAAACTGCAGGAGCGGCTCGCGAAACTTGCAGGCGGTGTTGCTGTCATCAAAGTTGGCGCCGCGACAGAGACAGAGATGAAGGAGAAAAAGGATCGCATTGAAGACGCTCTTGCCGCGACAAAAGCGGCTGTTGAGGAAGGAATTGTGGCAGGAGGCGGAGTTGCGCTTCTTCGCGCCATTCCGATTCTTGATAAGATATTGCTTGACGATGCGGACGAGATGATCGGCGTTTCAATTGTAAAGCGCGCGCTTGAAGAGCCGATTCGCCAGATTGCGATTAACGCAGGCAAAGACGGCGCTGTTGTTGCCGAAGAGGTGAAGAAACTTTCCGGCAGTATGGGGTATGATGCCTTGAAAAATCAGTACACTGATTTAGTGAAAGCAGGCATTATTGATCCTACAAAAGTTACACGCTCTGCTCTTCAGAACGCGGCGTCTGTGGCTTCCATGTTCCTTATTACCGAAGCTGTTGTTACTGACGAGCCGGAGAAGAAAGATGAGAAGATGCCGCACGGAGGAGGCATGGGCATGGGTGGAGGTATGGGGATGGACTACTAGAATTTACCGATATAAAAAAAGACCGAGTCCTTAATTGGGCTCGGTTTTTGGTTTGGATTCAGCATACGCCGTTTCATGGTTTTCCGTATCGTTCCGGATCAATAGACCTCGCAAAGCAGACTCGCCCGACATCATGCGACCAGTTTTGCTGATAAGGATCATAGAATCGCGCGGCAGGCGGGGAGATTTTTTTGTCGTCGTTTCGTTCCTGTGTTTTTGTTCTGAAAATCGCGCAGAGATTAAAAGACAATGGGCCGGTTGGCTCGTATTCGTATTCCTTGCCTGTTTCCGGATCGTTCGGCGGAGAAAAACCCGATATGCTGTCTTTGAGATCATCAAGCACTGTTGGAAGATTTTCTTTTTGGCTCCAGTAATTAGTGATTTCACTTTGGATCAACTGAAGATTTTGCAGGCGCTGTTCGTCAAATTTTCGCGCGCGAATTCCCGCCGGGCTTCCGATTATAAAAAAACTTGCGCCGATCGCGACGATGAGAAGAGCCGATACCAACCACGCGAGTTGTTTTGGGCGAAGAGAATCACGCGCATCATCGCGGCGAATGTCAAAGAGGTGATACCCGAATATCCCGCTTGCCACAATGAGCACGACAAGCACTTTCAGGGCGAATCGGAGTGTCAATTCTCCGCCAAGAAAGTTATATAGTAGAGTTATAAGATCAATAATAATTGTGAGCGCCGCGGCAAAAATTGTAAGATATATAAGCCATTTTCTTATAGCCATCCCTCGTTTTTCCGTATGCGCGCGCATGTCGCGCCCGATAATCCACGACATGAGAATGTGCGCTGGCCACACCACAATCAGCGATGCGGCAGATCTTCTGATAATTTCGAGCGACGGATCGTAGTAGAATGTGTCCAGACGATCGGGGAATAGCGTGTTTATGCATTGAAACAGGAGAGCGATGACGCTTACAACGCCGATATAGAGTGTGATGATCGCAAGAAGGTGAGAGAATACGTCTTTTGGAGTATTTGAGTTTGGCATATTTTGATTACTTATGGTTTCCATTGTAAAGTCCTGTTCATTATTCGTCAAGAAGCATCTGCTAAAAAAACAATAAACCCCGGCGTTTTGCCGAGGTTTTGTTTTCTTTATTCTTTTAGATAATTTTACTGCACGACAATTTCATATACCTTATTTTTATCTCCGTCAATCGTATATTTATAAGTTCCTGTTAGAGTAAACTTAAACTGATACGTTTCGTTTTGCTTTAACGCAGGGCTTGCGAATGCGATTGTCTTGTCAGGCGTTTCAATTGAGCTCACAGTGTGCGTTACAGTATCCAAATTTTTCCAGCGGATATAGGTGTTTTTAGGGATTCCCGCGCGTACAATAGAAATGGCGTTGTTTTTTATTTCAAGATCAGCGATTGCGCTCTCAACAAGCCGCTCTATACTGCGAATAATCTCATGGATAATCGTCTTTCCGTCTTTTTGTTCCTCTGTAACTTCTCTGGTTGTTTCAATTTCTTTAACGATTTCGGTGTGTACCGCAAGAGTTGTTATTGAAGGGGGAACAGGCGCAGGCGGTGTCGGTGATTGTACTTGTAAAGCGACGCTGTAGTGCAATTTAGAATTTTCGCCGGCAACCCGAATGTTTATCATCATAGGATATGATGCCTGTTCCTGTATTACCACATGTTCAAAAACCTGATTTCCGCTTCCGTCCGCAACCGTTCGCTCAACAAAGTTTTTATTGTTTACAACAATGTTTCCCAGTTGATCCGGAGAGTTGATGACCGATCCTGCTTCAAGAATCAGCGGCTCGCCCGGATAATAGCCTGTTGCATAAACGCGGATGATTTCTCCCGGCGCAACAGGCGCTTTTGAAACGCGCGCCGAAAGCGGCTGGCGAGGAGGAGATTTACGCGCCGCTTCACTTCCTGTCGGGTCTGAATCCAGCGCGAGCGTTTTTACATTCTTCATCGGTTGATATTGATATACATCAAGAACAGCGAGCCCATCGTCAAGCAAGTAGATGCGATCGCTTGCAAACACCAAGATTAACCTTTTTCCGTTCGCTGAAAATGATTTTACTCCCCGCGTCCAACCGCCGATCGTGTTAATTGTTTGAAAATTGAGTTCTTCAAGCGCGCCGTTAAGAGCATATACGCCCCAGCCGTTTGCAAAGTAGATTGTGTCGCCTTCAGCATCAAGCGAATATCCGAATCCTGAATTATTTTTGAAAATTGCGCTGGAACCGAGTTTCCTCACTCCACCATCATCTCCGATAAAACCCGTGCCAGATGAGGTGATGTGCGGATGCGCGGTTTTTGGATCATTGTGCGATACCGGTGTAACAAATTGCGCGCTTCCATCATGCGCGATTACCAGAGCTTCTTCTGAACCGTTAACGGCAACATCGCCTTGTTCGTTTATTTTAACCCCGTAAGCAGTGCTTTTCCACAGTTCGCGGATTTTATTGAAGTTTGTTCCTTCAAATTCATATACTCCTTTGTCGCCCGCAATAAGAAACAGGTTGCCAGTTTCTCTCGCGTCAATATCGCGCGCGTAGCCTATTGGCGAATCAACCGAGAGCAAAAGCGAAGGCCAGTGAGGATCGCGAAGATCATATTTTTGGATCGCGGCTCCGGAGGCAACATAGGCAACAGCCCGTCCGCCCTCTGATTTCACGACCACCGATTGCGGTTCAATGCCGTCCCCGCGCGGAATCGCTTCCGAGATTTTTTTCAGCTTGTTGTCGGCGTTAACTGTAATAAGTTCAAGAGATGTGCCGTTTGCGACTACCGCAATAGTTTCGCCGTTTATTTGGAGAACGTCGCCGGACTTATACACGCGCGTTTCCGAGCTTGCGCTTTGCTTTACAATGAATCCTGAAACCGATATAATGCTCATAGAAATGAGCAAAAGGCTAAGAATTTTTTTCATGAATTTGACAAAAAAGGATGATGCGCGATTTGAAAATTTTAACCGTCCATATCCTTTTAATTAGCGATAAACGAGCGACTATAGCATATCTCTTCTTTTATGTCAATTGCGCGTATACGGCATAAATCTTTAATCAAACGTTTCACAAATACAAAAATTGTCTGCACAATCGGGCCGTCTTCTGAATCGCGCGAAGTTCTGCGCGAGCTCATTATTTCCGGCATGCGCGTTGCGCGGCTGAACTTCAGCCACGGATCTCACGAACATCACAGGCTTCTTATTGAAAATTTGCGTAAAATCTCTGACGAGCTGTCTTTACCTCTTGCGATCATGCAGGATCTTCAGGGGCCGAAATTACGCGTTGGTTCGCTTGCAAGACCCGTAGAACTTACAAGCGGAGAGGAAGTTATTTTAGTAAAAGAGGATGGACTGCTCTCCGCTCTTTCCACATATGAGGGTAGAGGCAAATTAGTTCCTTTGCAATGCGATCTTGCAAAAAGCGTTGCCAAAGGAGATACCATTTTAATTGATGACGGGCTTGTTGAACTCTCGGTTCATCATGTTCGCGCAAATTTGATTACAGCGCGAGTTTTGGTGGGAGGGGCAGTCGGTTCTCATAAAGGCATCAACATACCAGGCAAAAACATCGGCGGAGAAACTATCACAGATAAAGACAAAGATGATGCGCGGTTTGGCGTAAAGCTCAAGGTTGACTGTGTCGCGCTTTCTTTTGTCTGCAAAGCCGATGACATTACGCATTTACGGCGTATTTTGAGCCATGAGGCCGGGGATCGGGACACGCCGCCGTTTATAATCGCAAAAATTGAACGCGCTCTGGCTCTTGATCATATTGATGAAATTATTGATGCATCTGACGGCGTTATGATAGCGCGCGGTGACTTGGGGCTGGAAATAGACGCCTCGCGCGTGCCGCTTATTCAGAAAGAGATTATCGGCAAATGCGTGGAGCGGGGGAAACCTGTGATTGTGGCAACCCAGATGCTTGATTCTATGATGCGGAATCCTCGTCCAACCCGGGCAGAAGCGAGCGATGTTGCAGGCGCGGTCGTTGATCACGCGGATGCTCTCATGCTTTCCGGAGAGACTGCGTTTGGAAAATATCCAGCGCTTGCCGCGGAAACCATGGTAAAAATTATTCACGAGGTTGAAGAGTCGCGTTACGATGACATGCCTCTGCCCTCATACAGCGAGCCATCCGATAAAGAAGATGCCATTGCGAGGGCCGCCTGCGCTCTCGCGAGCGAAGTATCAGCGCGGCTCATATTAGTAACCACAATTTCCGGGCACACTGCCCGCTCCATTTCTCGTTTTCGTCCGCCGATTCCGATTATTGTTACATGCGACAGCGCGGAGATTCAGCGACAACTTGTTCTTTCCTGGGGCGTTATTCCTTTTCTTCTGCCGAAATTTCGTTCCATTGATTCATTGATTACCGCCGCTGTTTTGAAAGCAAAAGAGAGCGGTATTGCGCGAAACGGAGATTATATTGTGCTTGTTTCCGGCCAGCCTGTGGGAATTGGAGGCGCGAATTTAATTAAAGTACATAAAATATAAGTTAAGAGTTCAAGAAATTTTGCGCTTTGCACTTTTGAATTTTTAACTTTTAATTTTTATTATGGCCTACATAAAGTTTTTTTCCGAACTCTCAATAAAAGATGTGCCTATTGTCGGCGGTAAGAACGCATCTTTAGGCGAGATGTACAGGTATCTCACAAAAAAAGGCGTGAACGTGCCAAACGGTTTTGCGATTACAGCCGAAGGGTATCAGTATTTTGTACAAAATAATCGTCTTCCGGATAAAATCAAAGAGACGCTGACAGGACTTGATACCGGCGACATGGAAAACTTGAAAGAGCGCGGGCTGGCTGTGAGGGAGCTCATATTAAGCTCTGAATTTCCAAAACAACTAGAAGAGGAAATAATTCGCGCGTATGAGAAACTTGGCGGACGCGACGTTGCTGTGCGTTCTTCCGCAACTGCGGAGGATTTGCCGGACGCATCTTTTGCAGGCCAGCAGGAGACATACTTAAATATTAAAGGCAATTACTCTGTGCTTGAGGCCACTAAAAAATGCCTTGCCTCGCTCTTTACAGACCGCGCGATTTCGTATCGTGTTGACAAGGGCTTTGACCATTTTAATGTATATCTCTCGGTCGGAATTCAGGAGATGGTGCGTTCGGATCAAGCGGCCTCTGGCGTAATGTTTACAATTGACACAGAAAGCGGGCACAAAGATATTATTGTTATTGACGCGGCTTACGGACTCGGCGAGTATGTTGTGAAGGGGGTCGTAAATCCTGACGAGTACTATGTTCACAAACCAACGTTAGCTCGCGGATTTCGT
>MHJU01000026.1:36369-39715 GCA_001818155.1 Candidatus Jacksonbacteria bacterium RIFCSPLOWO2_02_FULL_44_20
ACTTATCTATAGCATAGGAGACAACATTTCTACTCAAGATACACAAGTTACAAAAGAGGATCAGAAGAAATTTGCCCTTACTGATGATGAAATTTTAGAACTTGCCCGCGCCGGGCTTATTATTGAGGATCACTACAGTAAACGAAGAGGAGCTCATCAGCCAATGGACATAGAGTGGGCAAAAGATGGGCGAACACAAAAATTGTTCATCGTTCAGGCGCGGCCCGAAACCGTCCATTCCTCAAAATCAAAAGACATTATTGAAGAGTATATTTTGAGCGATAAAAAAGGGAAGGTGCTTGTTCGCGGTGCGTCAGTTGGTTCAAAAATAGCTACCGGCGCCGTGCGTCTTATTATGGATGTGCAGGATATCGGCCAGTTTCAAAGTGGAGAAGTGTTAGTCACAGAAATTACCGATCCGGATTGGGAGCCAATCATGAAAAATGCCGCCGCAATTGTTACAAACTCCGGCGGCCGCACATCGCACGCGGCGATTGTTTCTCGGGAACTCGGGCTTCCGTGTGTTGTAGGCACAGGGAATGCAACGCAGATCTTGAAAACCGGAATGATTGTTACAATATCCTGCGCCGAGGGTGAACATGGGAATGTTTACGAAGGCGTGATTCCTTTTGAAGTGAAACGCATTGATATCGGAGTGCAGAAGCCGACAAAGACAAAAATTATGATGAACGTGGCTGATCCAGATATTGTTTTTGACTACGCGCAGATTCCAAACGACGGGGTAGGACTCGCGCGGCTTGAGTTTATCATCGCAAATTCTGTAAAGGCGCATCCGCTCGCGCTTTTAGATTATAAAACCGCAAAACTTCCAGAACCTGTATTTCGCAAGATCGCAGAACTTACCTACGGCTATGCGGACAAAGCCGAGTATTATATTCACAAGCTCTCGCTTGGCATAGGGCGGATTGCGGCGGCGTTTTATCCTCGCGAGGTGATTGTGCGTTTTTCAGACTTCAAATCCAATGAGTACGCGAATCTTTTGGGCGGCGAGGCATATGAACCTCATGAAGAGAATCCGATGCTCGGCTGGCGCGGAGCGTCTCGTTACTACGATGAACGGTTTCGTCCGGCCTTTGTGTTGGAGTGCGAAGCGATTAATCGTGTGCGGAATGTGATGGGGCTTGTGAACATCTCTGTAATGATTCCGTTTTGCCGCACTATAGATGAGGGGGAAAAAGTTATCGCATTACTTCACGAAACCGGGGTCATGAAAAGCGAGAAGGAGATAGTTAAAGATCGTATTAAAGTGTATGTGATGTGCGAAATTCCATCAAATGTGATTTTGGCCGAGGAATTTGCCGAGCTGTTTGACGGATTTTCAATCGGCTCAAACGACTTGACACAGCTTGTGCTAGGAGTTGATCGCGATTCTGATTTAGTGTCGCACATTTACGATGAGCGGAATATCGCGGTAAAACAGATGATACAAGACGTTATCAAAAAAGTTCATAAGAAAAAAAAGAAAGTCGGCATTTGCGGCCAGGCGCCGTCCGACTTTCCTGATTTTGCCGAGTTTTTAGTGGAGCAGGGGATTGATTCAATTTCCCTTAATCCCGATACGGTCGTGTCAACTCGGGTGCGGATTGCGGCAGTTGAGGAGAGTTTGAGAAGCGCTCGGGTTGCCAGAAATGTTTCCGCACAGCCACGCGATCATTCGTAAATGTAATGTCTTCGTTTTCAAGTTTTTTCCGTTGCGCCGGCGCGCCACCAAAAGCGTATCCATCCGCGATCCCTCCGTCGCTTCGGATAACTCTATGACACGGAACATTTTTCGGATCCGTGTTTGTGTGGAGGATTGATCCGATGAGGCGGGAATTTTTGATTTTTACTGCGTCGGCGATTGCTTTATAGGTTGTAACAGAGCCACGCGGGATCAGAGAAACGATCTTGAAAATACGGTTTCGTAGTTTCATAGTTTAAGCACGTTATGAATTGGGTGTGTTTGTTTGAAAATATCCGATTTTTCTTTGGCGACAAATTCTTTCAATTCAGAAAGTTGCGATTCAAGAGACATCACTTGTCGTTCTTCGCTATCCGCTATCCGCTATCCGCTATCCGTAGATTTCCTTGTGTAGATAAAGTATCTCATAAAAGATTTGGAAAAGCCTGCTTTTGGCCTCACTGAATTCAAAACGGCTTGAAATTTCCAAGAAAAACGGCTGGCGAGCCAATAACTTCATTTCCTAACTGGCGGTGTATTCTGAAAATAGCTCGAACGTATTTCGCCGCCGAAGGCGGCGTGGTTGGCGGGCAGAAATCCGAGCGGCTCCGCCGCGAACATTAACAATTTCAAGTTTTTCTTTGGCGGGAATCGATGACAGATTTCCTACTGATTACTCACTGCACAACGGGATTCAGGCAATACACATCCACATCGCTGAGGTGTATAACCAGCATCGGAAGCTAGTGCCTCTCCATTTTGTTCATCTAATGGATAGTATTTATTTCGGCAGGAAATTAGTGTTTTGCCAGGAGTCACGCCGTCAGGCGATTCGTAGGAAATAACGGAGGCACAATCCGAATTCTGAACACAAGAGAATTTATTATCTAGATAAGACAAACTCATTTGAAAAAATCTGAACAAAGGTTGGATCTGCGCCCAACAAAGTCGGATTCTGATGAGTTGTGTAATTCATTTCTAACCGATAAGTTCCAGGGGAAGCTCTAAAAGAATAGCTACCACCTCGTTCATATACAGTTAGATTGATAGTAAATCGATTATTTTGTTGTGGCGCTGAGATAAATTTGAAGAATGGTATCGCTCTATCGCAGTCTTTAGTCGGAAATGGATCATATGATTTCCATACGGAACCCGCTTTTTTCTGTAGAAACAAATAGGGAACACTTCCGCAAGTAGTTGGTACATAAATATCTTTCCCCAAATGGTTTACGATGTCGACAATAACTTCCTCACCCAGAGTATATTCTGATTTATTGCTTAAAAGACTAATTTCTGGCGAAGAGTTTGTAGTAGTGGAAGCAAGAGGTCTTGATCCCTGCTCCGGGGCATTAGATGGTAGTGGTTGTTTCTCGGTTGCTGTAATCGCAATAAAAAAATAAGCCACTACGGCGATAATTAAAATGATGAGGGTCGCAAGTATAACTTTTCTAAAATTAGTTTGACTCATAACATCATTATGAAAAAATTTCTTTTGCCCTTACAAAATATGGTTCGAGCCGATTTGTTTTCAGGTTCTTGGGCAGTTTGGAATGTTCGCGGCGGAGCCGCTCGGATTTCTGCCCGCCAACCACGCCGCCTTCGGCGGCGAAATACGTTCGAGCTATTTTCAGAATACACCGCCAATTGGAATTTTGCAAGAAAGAA
>MHJU01000027.1:0-16886 GCA_001818155.1 Candidatus Jacksonbacteria bacterium RIFCSPLOWO2_02_FULL_44_20
ATTATAGCCGAAGAGGTATTTGCGACGCCGTTTTTTCCGGTAACTAATTCGCTTCTCACGATGTGGATAGGCATGATTGCGATTGCCTTTGTCGCGGTTTATTCTGCAAGGACTGCCAGAATCTCGCCAAAAAGTTTACAGATCGTTCTTGAAGCAGTCTATGAATTTTTCCTGAATCTCTGCGATAGCGTGCTCGGAAACAAGAAACTGGCGGAAAAAGCACAGCCTTTTATCGCGACTATTTTTATTTTCGTGCTTGTCGGGAATATCGCTTCTGTAATCCCGGGAGTTGGAAGCATTGGATTTTTTGATCAAGCAGATGAATTCGTGCCACTGTTTCGTCCCGGTTCAGCGGACTTAAATACAACTCTTGCGCTCTCGCTTATTTCTGTTATCATAATTCAGATTATTGGCTTTAGGACGCTAGGGGCAGGGTACGCGAAAAAGTTTTTTAATTTTTCAAATCCGATGAATTTTTTTGTTGGAATTCTGGAGCTCATCTCGGAATTTGCTAAGATCATCTCGTTTTCGTTCAGGTTGTTCGGAAACGTTTTTGCCGGCGAAGTGCTTTTAACAGTCATGCTCATGCTCGTTCCTTATTTTGTGCCTTTGCCGTTTTACGGATTGGAGATATTCGTTGCTTTCATACAGGCCTTTGTGTTCGCGATGTTAACGTTAGTGTTTATTAAAATTGCGATGACTTCTCATGCTCATGAGGGCGACTCCCATGCGCATGGAGCGGCGCATTAATTCTATTCTTATGGAAGAACTTAAACTTATCGCCATGGCGGCGGCGGTCGGGATCGGCGCAATCGGGCCTGGAATCGGCATGGGCATTCTTGTAGGAAAAGCGCTTGAGGCGATCGGGCGCAATCCGGAGGCAACGCCAAAGATTCAGACAAACATGATGCTCGGAATCGCGTTTACCGAGGCGCTCATGATTTTTGCATTAGTGGTGGCGCTTATTATAGGGTTCGTTTTATAGTATGGATCAATTGCTAAAAAGTTTCGGCATTGAATGGAAGATACTTATTTGGCAGGTGATCAATTTTGCAGTTGTCTTTTTTATTTTATCTCGTTTTTTGTATAAACCGCTCAAAAAAGCGATTCATGATCGCGAGAAAAAAATATCCGCAAGTTTGGATGCGGCGGACAAACTGAAGAAAAAATCAAAAGAGATGGAAGACGAGTTTAAGCAGAAGATGGCGGATCAGCGGAAAGAGATTGAAGAGATGCATGTAAAAGCCCGCGCGGCAAACGAAAAGTTGAAGTCAGAACTACGAGCACAGGCCGAAGAAGAATCAAAGCGCATGATTACAGAAGCCAAAACTCGCGCAGAAGAAGAGAAAAAAGAGATTATGGTAACGCTTGAAAGCGAGGTGAAGATGCTCGCGATCGCGCTTGCCGGCAAAGTGCTTGAAAAAGAGATTGACGAGGCAAAAGAAAAAGAATTGATGAAATCAGCGATTTCAGCGTTGAAATCCAAATAACTAATTTTTATGTCCTCTATTCATGATTATCTTCAGGCTATGAAATACGCTGTTTCAGAAGAGCGGTATACGCTTGCATTAGCTCAACTTCAGATGGCGCGGCAAGAATTGAATGAGAGCCGTATGCGCGAATTGGAATTTGCAGGCGATTCAGAAAAGAGGATAATGCTTTTGAACAAGTGGTTTGGAGATTTTTTGACCAAAGAAGTAAAAAACACGCTTGCGCTTTTAGCGGAAGATCGTAAACTCGCAGAACTTAATGAGATAGGCGACGAATCAGCAAAGGACTTTATAACGGTTACGACCGCGCGCCAATTGAATCAGCAACTTAAAGAGTGGCTTATGAAAGAACTTGAATCCGCGTTTGGAAGCGCTCGCGCGATTTTCAAAACAGACTCATCGCTTATCGGCGGAGTGAAGATACGGGCAGGGGATAGGGAGGTTGATGCTAGTTTGAAAGCTCGATTAGAGAATATAATCTTGTAATTTTTAATAAAATGCCAAACGATCACTCTGGCGTTACAAACGCGCAATCTCTTATAGATCGTCTCAAAGATCAAATCCAAAATCTACCTAAAGAATCGCAAGTGCGGAAAGTGGGAGAGGTTTTGCAGGTCGCAGACGGCGTTGCGCTGATTTCCGGATTATTTGGGGCGATGATGGGGGAGATGCTTTTTTTTCCATCGCGTAGCATCTATGGATTGGCGCTTAACTTGACTAAAAACAATGTCGGCTCTGTTATTTTGGGCGAGTGGGAGAAGTTGCGGGAAGGAGACATAGCAGAGTCAACCGGCAAGGTTTTAGAGATACCAGTCGGTGATGGACTTATCGGACGCGTGGTTGATCCGCTTGGGAGCCCGCTTGATGGAAAAGGCGCAGTTTTAGGCAGTGAGATGTCTTTAGTTGAAAAAATTGCGCCCGGAGTTATTACCCGCGAGAGCGTGCATGAGCCTGTGCAAACCGGCATTAAAGCCATTGACGCAATGATTCCGATCGGCCGTGGCCAAAGAGAACTCATCATAGGCGATCGCGGTACAGGCAAAACATCGCTTGCGATTGATACGATCTTGAATCAAAAAGGGCAAGACCTTATCTGCATTTACGTTGCGATCGGTCAGAAGGAATCAAAAACCGCAAAGATTGTAGCGAAATTGAAAGAGCGCGGCGCAATGGATTATACGATTGTCGTTTCAGCCGGAGCATCGGACCCTGCGGCGTTTGTATATCTTGCCCCATATGCCGGGTGCGCAATGGGCGAGTATTTTCGAGATAACGGAAAAGACGCGCTTATTATTTACGACGACCTTTCCAAGCACGCGGTTGCATATCGGCAGATGTCGCTCGTCTTGCGCCGTCCGCCCGGACGCGAGGCGTATCCTGGGGACGTGTTTTATCTGCACTCGCGGCTTTTGGAGCGCGCGGCAAAACTGAATTCTGACCATGGCGGCGGATCATTAACCGCGCTTCCAATTATTGAAACCCAAGCCGGCGACATTTCCTCATATATTCCGACAAACGTTATTTCCATAACTGACGGGCAGATTTATTTGGAATCGGATTTATTTTACTCCGGCGTGCGGCCGGCATTGAATGTGGGGCTTTCTGTGTCGCGCGTCGGGAGTTCTGCGCAGACAAAAGCCATGAAAGCGGTTGCAAAGAAACTGCGCCTGGAACTGGCGCAATTCAGAGAGCTCGCCGCGTTTGCGCAATTTGGGAGCGATCTTGATTCCGGAACTCGCGCGCAAATTGAACGCGGGCGCCGTCTTACTGAAATTTTGAAACAGCCAAATTATGAGCCGCTTTCTTTAGCCAATGAAGTGATCGCGATTTTTATCGCGACTTCAGGGATTTTGGACAATGTTCCGGCGGAGCGCGTGAAAAAATTTGAAGAGAGTTTCCGTTTATTTATAGACACCGAAGCGACAGAGTTAACAAAAGAGATAAATGAGACAAAAGATTTTACAGAAGATATACAAAACAAGGTGAAAAAATTAGCAGAGGAATTTAAGAAAGGGTTTTGATATGCCGTCAAACACCCGCGACATTAAACGCCGTATCAAATCAGTCGGCAATATAAAACAGATCACCCGCGCTATGCAACTTGTTGCGACTTCAAAGATGCGCAGAGCCCAGAAGCGATCAGTTGACGCTGACGCATACGCCTATGGCGCGCTTGAAATTCTGGAACACCTCACTAAAAACGCGGAAGGAATCCGGGAGCATCCATTCTGGCGAGAACAGGCTTCGGAGAAAGTTGCTATTATCATAATTACGAGCAATCGCGGGTTTTGCGGCGGGTTTAATGTAACACTACTTGGTTCTGTTTTGCAGTTCATAAGAGAAACGCGCGGCAGTGGACAGGAAATTTTTGCTGTAACCATCGGAAAAAAAGGCCGCGTATTTATGCAAAGAATCGGCATTCCGATTATCGCTGATTTTATGCTCGGAGATTATTTCACTATTGCCGACATGGGCCCGATTGCGAAAATCGCCACAGAGGATTTTGTCCGCGGGGAATATAAAAGTGTTTTTATGGCGTTTAATCAGTTCATCAACACGCTTGTGCAGAAACCGGTAATCCGAAAAGTGCTTCCGCTTGATGTTTCTGTGTTCAAAGCGATTGCGGAAATTGATCAAAAAGCCGAATCGTTTTTCTTTAAGGAAGAATCGCGCGGATCAAAATACATTTTTGAACCAGCGCCCAGTGAAGTGTTTGCGACTCTTGTTCCGCACTTACTTGAAGTTGAAATATACAAGGCGCTTCTTGAATCCGGAGCTTCAGAGCATTCGGCGCGGATGGTTGCCATGAAAAATTCCACTGATAAAGCCGGAGAGTTGATTGACGAACTGCGTTTAGTTTACAATCAGGCGCGCCAGGCTGGAATCACCAAAGAAATCGCCGAGATATCCTCGGGAGCGATGGCCACAAAATAGCTGTTAACTTTTGAGTTAATATTTTTATAGCTTTATGAATACAGGAACCATCACACAAATTATCGGCCCGGTTGTGGACGTGTATTTTCAAGAAGGAAACGTTCCTCCGATTTATACTGCGCTTACTGTCAAAAATGCAAACGGCTCTGTTATTACATTAGAGATTGAACAGCATATTTCAGGAAACGAAGTTCGCGCTGTCGCGCTTACAGGAACAGACGGGCTCACGCGCGGAGCGGAAGTGTTGAATACCGGCGCGTTTATTTCTGTTCCTGTCGGAGAAGCTACATTAGGAAGGCTTTTTAATGTTATAGGCGAGCCGATTGACGGCAAGGGCGCGGTTGCCTCGCATGATCGTTCTCCGATTCACAGGAGCCCCCCGGAGTTCAAGGAGCAGTCAACAAAAGCGGAAATTTTTGAAACTGGAATAAAAGTAATTGATTTAATCGCGCCTTTTATTAAAGGAGGAAAAGTTGGGCTGTTTGGCGGCGCCGGCGTTGGCAAAACCGTTCTCATTCAGGAGTTGATCAGAAACATCGCCGCAGAGCATGGAGGGTACTCGGTATTTTGCGGCGTTGGAGAACGCACGCGCGAGGGGAATGATCTCTATCATGAAATGATAGAATCTGGAGTTATTGATAAAACCGTGATGGTGTTCGGGCAGATGAACGAGCCGCCCGGAGCGCGTCTTCGCGTCGGGTTAACAGGGCTTACGATTGCCGAGCATTTTCGCGATTGTTTGGGGCGCGACATGCTTGTATTTATTGATAATATTTTTCGCTTCACGCAAGCAGGGTCTGAAGTGTCCGCGCTTCTCGGGCGCATTCCGTCCGCTGTCGGGTATCAGCCGACGCTCGCGCAAGAGATGGGGGTTTTGCAGGAACGCATCACCTCAACAAATAAAGGATCAATCACTTCAGTGCAGGCGGTGTATGTTCCGGCTGATGACTTGACTGATCCGGCTCCGGCAACAACTTTCTCGCATCTTGATTCAACCGTCGTTCTGTCGCGTCAGCTTGCAGAACTCGGAATTTATCCGGCTGTTGATCCGCTGGACTCAACATCAACAGTTTTGGAGCCGGGCGTTGTGGGCGAGGAGCATTATTATGTCGCGCGCGAGGTTCAGCGCATTTTACAAAGATATAAAGATTTGCAGGACGTTATCGCAATTTTGGGCATGGATGAACTTTCAGATGAGGATAAACTGCTCGTTTCGCGCGCGCGCAAAATTCAAAAATTTCTTTCACAGCCATTTTTTGTCGCAGAGATTTTTACAGGAAGCGCTGGCAAGTATGTGCCGCTATCCCGGACTATTTTGAGCTTTAAGGAAATTTTAGAAGGAAAACTGGACGACGTTCCCGAAAGCGCGTTTTATATGGTGGGGGATATTAATGAGGTTAAACTCAAACCGAAAAACTCATAAGTTTTGAATTTTTACAATGTTCCATCTCCGCATTACAACTTTAGAGAGGGTAGTTTTTGATGAAGAAACAGAATCCGTCACGTTGCCAGGGGTTACCGGCGAGTTTACAGTTTTAAGCGGGCATATTCCGTTTATTACTTCTTTGAAACTTGGAGAAATCACGGCGCGGAACAAAGCGGGCGAATTTTTTATGGGCGTGTCAGGCGGAATGGCAGAAGTTACAGGCGAGCGCGTTTTGGTTCTCGCGGATCAGGCAGAGCGGGCTGAAGAAATTGATGAACAATTGGCTGAAGAAGCAAGGAATCGCGCCGAGGCTCTTATGAGCGAAAAACGCGGGAGCGGCGAGGTGTTTGCCGCGGCGGAGGCGGAGTTACAGCAATCTCTTTTGCGGCTTAAAATCGCGCGAAAACATAGAACTAAAAAATCTGTAACACATTAAAATATGCGTGAACCAAATCATGCGAAAAAAACAGAGTGGCTTCATGGCGAGGCGATAATGAAAGAAATTTATAATGGAGGAATGCAGGCATATATTGAAAAGCAAGTCTCGCATATTGAAGATGCGCTTAGCTTCGATGGTAAGAAATTTGTCGTTATGTGCGTTGATGAGAGGTTGCTTTTCGGACAAGAAGGGTTGTTTAATGAAAACGAATGCCCAGTCCAAACTCCGGGTTCATTCATATTGTGTTCCAAAGAGGAGCGCGAAAAAATTTTTACTAATTTGCCAATTTCCGGCTTTACCAGTCATGAAGGATGCGGCGCTTGTAAAGTGTATGCAAAACAGCGCGGTTTAGATGAAGAAGATACAGATGCGCACGGCAAAGAATTCGGACAGAAAATCGTGGAAGAGTTACGAGAAAAAGGACGTGATGTTTATTATCGTCATATTACTGGAGATGAGATGCATCATCCAAAAGAGTTTCATATAGCTCGCGTTGTGTATTATATAAACACAAAAACGTTTAATCCGTTTGCTCTTTCAGAGGATGAACGAGGGCGGTTGCCAATCGGTTTTGGCATCTCACGAGCGCATTTTAACGAAGGAATTGCGCAAAAAGATTTGAAATTATGCATCTCTATCGCGTTTGGAGCGCATGGTTTTGGCAATTTGTTTACAGAAGAAGAGCCTCTTCTCATAGTTCCAGTCGCAGTTGACGAAGATTCTTTAGAGAATATGAAGACAGAAGTTAATGACGTTGTAAAAACATTTGCTGTAGAAGATCAAAAACGCGTAAAAATTGACGGATTTTATTCTGTATGATAGCGTAGAACGTGTTCGTTTAACAATAATTTTACCAAAATGCCAACTATAAATCAGCTAATGAGAAAAGGACGCAAACCAAAAAAGTGGAAGTCAAAGGCGCCGGCAATGGGCAGTGTTTTTAATCCGAAAACTAGAGAAAGACGGCAAGTCGCATCGCCTTTTAAGCGAGGCGTGTGCACAAAAGTAACGACTATGACTCCGAAAAAACCAAACTCGGCGCTTCGCAAAATTGCTCGCGTACGATTGTCAAACGGACATGAAGTAACGGCGTATATCCCGGGAGTCGGCCATAATCTGCAGGAACATTCTATTGTTATGATTCGCGGCGGGCGCGTGAAAGATCTTCCGGGAGTTAGGTATCATATTGTGCGGGGAGTGTATGATGCAAAAGGCGTTGATGGGAGGAAAAAAGGACGATCATTGTATGGCGCAAAAAAAGCGTAACCGGTAATTTTGTTATATGCGCGGAAAAAAACTTAAAAAACGAGAGACATTGCCGGATCCGAAATTTCAGAGTTTGACGATTGCAAAGTTGATTAACACAGTGATGCGCAGAGGTAAAAAGCAGACGGCGCAAAAAATTGTGTATGATTGTTTTGATTTGATACGGCAGGATACTGGCGAGGATCCGCTAGGGCTTTTTAATAAGGCGCTAAAAAATATCATGCCTGACGTTGAAGTTCGCTCGCGCCGTGTTGGCGGAGCAAATTATCAGATTCCATATCAAGTGAAGGGCGATCGGCGGTTATCGCTCGGGCTTCGCTGGCTTATTGCCGCGGCAGGCGCGCGCAAGGGCAAAAATATGGGATATTGTCTGAAAGATGAACTTTTAGAGGCCGCCAAAAATGAAGGAGGAGCAATGAAATTTAAGATGAATGTTGAGAGAATGGCTGAAGCAAACCGCGCCTTCGCCCATTTTGCGAGATGAAAGACGTTTATGCCTCGTGAATATCCGTTAGAAAAAACCCGCAATATCGGCATCATCGCGCACATTGATGCTGGAAAAACAACCGTCACAGAACGGGTTCTTTTTTATACAGGGAAAAAACACAAGCTCGGCGAGGTGCATGAAGGTGAAGCCGAGATGGACTGGATGGCGCAGGAGCGCGAGCGGGGCATTACGATTACCGCGGCCGCAACCACATGTTTTTGGAAAGGGCCGGGCGAGGGCGATTGTCGCATTAACATTATTGACACGCCGGGGCACGTTGATTTTACAGTAGAAGTTGAGCGATCACTGCGCGTTCTTGACGGAGCGGTTGTAGTTTTTGACGGAGTCGCCGGAGTTGAACCGCAGTCCGAAACCGTATGGCGCCAGGGAGATAAATACCGCGTTCCTCGCGTTTGTTTCATAAATAAGCTAGACCGAATGGGAGCCGATTTTTACAAATGCGTCGCGGCAATTCACGAACGGTTGAGCAAAGACGCGTATCCTGTACAACTCCCGATCGGAATTGAATCCAGTTTCAAAGGTATCATTGATCTTTTAACAATGAAAGCTATTATTTATAAAGACGATCTTGGCAAAGATGTCGTGGAAGAAGAAATTTCATCTGACATACTCCCGGAAGTTACAAAATATCGTCAGAAACTTATTGAAAAAATAGTTGAAGAAGACGAGCGGCAGATGGAGAAATATCTCGCCGGCGAGGAACTCGCGCTCCACACGCTACGCGCTCTTCTTCGGAAAGCTGTTATTCATTATCATGTGATTCCGATTTTGTGCGGGAGCGCGCTCAAAAATAAGGGCGTGCAAAGGATGCTGGACGCCGTGTGCGATTATCTTCCCTCTCCGCTTGATCTTCCTCAACAAGAGGGTTATCGTCCAGTTGATCTAAACCAGAGCGGCGAGCCGAAAGAAGACGTGTCTAAAATAACTCGCGAGGTGTCCGATAGCGCCTCGTTTTCCGCTCTTGCATTTAAGATCGCGTCTGACCCCTATGTTGGAACGCTTACCTTTTTTCGAGTGTACTCTGGCAGTTTGCATTCGGGTTCTTACCTTGTGAATTCTCGTTCCGGCAAAAGGGAGCGCATTGGCCGTATTGTGCGCTTGCACGCGAATTCGCGCGAGGATGTTGAAGAGGTGTACACCGGCGACATAGCCGCGGCTGTTGGGTTGAAGTATACCACAACAGGCGACACGCTTTCGGATGAAAATGATCCGATCGTTTTGGAGAACATTATTTTTGCCGAGCCTGTTATCTCGGTTGCAATTGAACCAAAAACAAAAGCGGATCAGGAAAAAATGGGGCTTGCGTTAAAAAAGCTTGGAGAGGAGGATCCGACGTTCCGTATGAAGACTGATCACGAGACATTGCAGACTATTATTTCCGGTATGGGAGAATTGCACTTAGAAATTATCGTTGATCGCATGAAGCGCGAATTTAATGTGGAAGCAAATGTCGGGAAACCTCAAGTTGCGTATAAAGAAACCATTACAAAAATTGCAGAGGCAGAAGGCAAATACATTCGCCAGTCCGGAGGGCGCGGCCAGTATGGGCATGTGTACATTCGCGTTGAACCAAGAGAACGGGGAGAAGGTTTTGAGTTTATGAACGAGATTCGGGGCGGCGTTATTCCAAATGAATACATTCCGGCAATTGAGAAGGGAGTGAAAGAAGCGCTTGAAAACGGCGTTGTCGCAGGGTATCCGATGATTGATGTTTTAGCGGCTGTGTATGACGGTTCCTTTCACGAGGTTGATTCATCGGAAGCCGCCTTTAAGATCGCGGGCTCAATAGGTCTGCAGGAGGCCACAAAACGCGCAAATCCGATTTTGCTTGAACCCATCATGAAAGTTGAGGTGATCTGCACGGAAGAATATATGGGAGACGTGATCGGGGACTTGAGCGCAAAACGCGGCGCTATCAAACAGATGTCTGATCGTTTGCAGTTGAAAGTAATAGACGCCGAAGTCCCGCTTGCCGAGATGTTTGGCTATTCCACAACACTGCGCTCAATCACCCAAGGGCGCGGATCTTACACAATGGAGTTTCATCGCTACGCCTCGGTGCCCTCGCATATTGTGGAGCAGATTAAGGCCGGGACTAGGAAATGAAATTTCAAGAATCAAATGTCCAGTCTGAAATTTTTGGTTCTCTCTTGAGAGAAAAATTAGAATATCGTATATTGTTGTTAACTCATGATTATACAGAAAAGCAATTTCATTTTTTATTTCTACTTTTTTAGCCGACCATAGGATCGGATTGTTTTTCTTCTTTGTAGAGAATTAGTCAGATTACAAAAACAAACCGATCCCAAAAGGTCGGTTAATTTATTTCTATGAACAAAACATGCGCTATTATTGCGGGCCCATGTTCAGTGGATGAGAATAACATAAGCGAGTTGTACCAAATTGCGAATATTACCGCCAAGAATCAAAAAGGTAAAATAAAGCAGGCGATTTTTGGCGCGCGCATTGTCGGGTTGAAATCGCGGACAGCGCTCCATCAAAATGGAGTTGGTATGGGTATTGATTATCTCTCGGTTATGAAAAATATGGATATCCTTATGAATGGCGGAAGTTCCCATGAGTTTGAAATTCCTCCGAGTGTTTTAATTGCGCAAACATTTGTTAAAGATACCGGCATGCTCGTTGCATCCGAAATTATGGTGCCTATGGCGCAACTGCCAATGTATGAGACGCTGATTCCGAAAGGGAAATTTATGCCGTGGAATCCGGCGGTAAATCAGTTGGGCTGGCCGCTTATGGAAATCGCAAAGTACGCGCGGAGGAACGATTGGTATCTTGGAATCAAAAACGGAATATGGCTTGGAGAGCAGGTTAAACGATCCGAGGCCGAGAATTTTAACAGCGCAACTACAATGGAACAAAAGTGGGAGGGACTGGTGAAATACGCCGGGAGCGATATGCGTGAAAAGATTATTCTTATTCATCGCGGCGTTGACGTTTCAGAAAAAGGCGATCATAGGAACATACCAGTGCACAATCTTGCTAAACGCGTTAAACAGAAAACAGGAGCAACTCTGTATTTTGATCCGAGCCACGCGTATGGCCCAAAAATGAAAGAGCATATTGTGCCTGAAGTATTAAAGGCGATGAATCTGCGCGCGCTTGACGGTTCGTATTTGTATGATGGTATTCTTATTGAGGTCGGCACGTCTAAAACAGATACTGGCCAGCATATTACTTTGGACGAATTGAAGAAGATGGTTCTAGAGCTTGCCCTGTTTCGCAATCTCGCTTCTCCTAAATGATATTTAAGATATTATGGAAAGCGCTATAGTTACTATTTTCAAACCAACAATACAGTATCCTATTTTTATAGGCCGTGATCTTATCGGAAAAATCGGCGATTTTATTGATGTGGCAAAATGGTCGTCTATCGGAGTTGTTACAGATAAGACTATAGCCGCAAAGTGGCTCGCAAAACTTGAAACAGGACTTGGGCGTGGAATAGCCAAGATTATTGTCTCATCTGGAGAGAGCGCGAAAACCCTTGAATCGGTTTCCAAGATATGGCAAAAGCTGATTAGAGAGCGGTTTGATCGCCATTCCCTTATTATTAATCTCGGCGGCGGCGCGATTGGAGACGTTGGCGGTTTTTCTGCAAGCGCGTATATGCGGGGGATCGCGTACGCTAATGTTCCAACCACGTTTCTTTCGCAGGTAGACGCATCAATCGGCGGAAAAACTGGAATTGATTTTGGCGGAGTTAAAAATGCAATAGGCGCGATTTGTCAGCCGATCGCGGTTGTTGCAGATGTTGAAACTCTTGCCACGCTTCCGAACCGGGAATTTATCGCAGGCTTTGCCGAGGCGATTAAGCATGGGCTTATTGCGGACGAGAAATATCTCGCGTTTGTTACGTCAAAAAAACCGCGCGAATTTTCTGATGATGAACTCATTTCTGTGATTAAAGGTTCGTCGGAAATTAAACGGCGCATTGTGGAGAGCGACGAACGCGAGCGCGGAGCCAGGCGGCTTTTGAATTTTGGCCACACGATCGGGCACGCGATAGAAGCTCTTTCTCTTGAAACAAACACTCCGCTCCTTCACGGCGAGGCGGTTGCGATCGGAATGGCGGAAGAAGCGCGTATTTCTGAAAGAGCGGGACTTCTTCAAAAAGGCGGCGCGACGCAAGTCGTTCAAATCTTGAAAGACGCTGGACTTCCAACCGTTCTGCCGCTGTTTCCGCGCGAGCGGATTATGGAGAAGATTGAGAGCGATAAAAAATCCGCGCACGGCAAAGTATGCTGGACGCTTCTTAAGAGGATTGGTGAGGCGGTTGCGGGAGTGGAGGTTGAAGAATCGCTTTTACAATGATTAACTTTTTTTATCAGCAAATGTTTCTCCGATTTTTAGCACACGTTCTATTTGTTCAAGCATAGTAGTTACTGTTTCTTCATTCCCATTGTGTATACTTTCACCATGATGCTCCAATTCGTCAATAATTTGTAATATCATATCCTCAACAGATGCTTTGTCTTCCTCGCTTATTGTTGTCCGGTCGGTAAAGATATGTAACGTGTCCCATACTGCTGTTTTGCAGTTCGCGAAGTACTGTTCTAATGTTATTTTTTCCTCGTCCAGCAGTCGTTTTTGCTGATCTAACAATTCGCGCGTTATTCCAGCAAATCGTTTTTCTGTAGGGGCTGGCGGCCATAGTTTACGTTCTTGTTCTTGCATAATTTAAGTAATCAAAACAGCACAAATATATTATTACGTTAATACTATATTCGGTATCGTTTTGATGTTTAAGAAAACGGTGCTTTATAACATAACCGCTTAAAAAGTCAAGCAACCATCCGATTTGCCAAACTTTCGCTTCCTGATATACTGAAAGTGTATGAACATCATTCTTACAGGCTATCGTGGAAGCGGAAAAACCACAATCGGCAGAGCGCTCGCGCGTCGGCTAAGCCGCGAGTTTATTGATACAGACGATTTGATTGAAGAAAAAGAGAGGATGAAGATTAAGGAGATATTTGACAAACGCGGATGGCAGTATTTTCGCAAAATTGAAAAAAAAATGATACGCGGATTGACGAAAAAGAATAATACAGTGATTGCGGTCGGCGGCGGATCGTTTATGTATAAGGAAAATTTGTGTCTGAAAGAAAATGCGTTGGTAGTGCTCTTAATCGCGCCGCTTGAGGTTCTGTCTTTGCGGATTAAAACCGATCCGAACCGCCCGCCGTTAACTGAAGGGCAGTCGTCTACTGACGAGATCCGCGAAGTGTGGGGCCGGCGTAAAGAACGTTATTACGGATTAGCGGACGCCGTTCTTGACACCGGAGACGGAAACGTGGAAAGAGTGGTCAGTGAAATTATAGAGAAATTACAACTAATGAATCCACATGACAATTGACACAACTACAGCGCTCTGCGGCATTATAGGGAAACCGATTCTGCATTCTCTGTCTCCCGCAATCCATAATGCCGCGGCAGAGTATCATAAATTGAATTTTATATTCCTTGCATTTGAAACAGAAAATCCGAAAGGCGCGATTTCTGCGATGCGAGCGCTTCCTATACGAGAGTTGACCGTAACAATTCCGTATAAAGAGGTTGTGATGAAGTACGTGGATTGCGTTGAAGAGCGCGCAAGGGAACTCGGCAATATCAATACCATTATCAATGACAAAGGCGTGCTTAAGGGTTATAATACTGATATTGACGGCGTTGCTGAATCGCTTCACGGCATTCCTTTGAAAAATCAATCTGTCGTGATTTTCGGCTCCGGAGGAGTAGCGCGCACAATTTTTTGGTATGTTGCAAAAAATGGCGGCAAGGTGTATGTTTTTGGCAGAGATAAATCAGCGGGACGACGGCTCGCGAAATCATATGGAGGAATTTTTGAAACACTTGAGGACGTGGAAAAAAAAATTTTGAACATAAATCCTCGCGTTATAATCAATGCAACGCCGGTCGGAATGGGAGAGCTTAAAGACAAATCTCTTGTTCCCACAAAAGTTTTGAAACGAGGCATGGCGATTTTTGACGCTATTTACAACCCAAAAGAAACGCGTCTTTTGAAAGACGCGGCGCGGGCAGGGTGCCGGGTTATCGGAGGAAGAAAAATGTTTTTACTGCAAGGAGCGCGGCAGTTTGAACTGTGGAGCGGAAAGCGAGCGCCGATTCGCGTTATGGAACGCGCGTTTGATAAGGCATTATCCATATGAGCGACGAGACAAAACCAAAAAAAATTCTTCTTGTGGAAGACGATCGTTCTCTTGCCAGAATGTATACTACAAAACTGGAAAAAAGCGGTTACACGGTTCAGACTGTTGTCGGTGGAAAAGATTGCATAGACGTTGTTGCAGTATTTAAGCCGGACGTGATTTTGCTTGACATTATCATTCCGCAGATGGACGGCTTTGCGGTACTGCAGTCGCTGAAATCAAATCCTGCCATGAAGAACGTTGTGGTAATTTTGTTGACGAATCTTGGACAGGATGAAGATATTGAAAAAGGAAAATCTCTTGGAGCTCATGATTATTTAGTGAAATCCCAATTTACGCCCGCAGAGATTGTGGCGCGTATGGAAGCGGCTTTAAAATAATATGGAACGCACACTGGTTATACTAAAACCCGACGCTCTCCAGCGAAATTTAGTTGGAGAGATACTTGCCCGCTTTGAGCGCAAGGGTTTAAAAATTATCGGATGCAAAATGATGCGGCTTGACGACGCGATCCTCGCCGAACATTATGCGCATCATAAAGATAAACCGTTTTTCGGCCAGATTAAAGAGTTCATGAAACATTCGCCTGTCGTGGTTTTCGTGCTTGAAGGCGCTGGAGCGGTGAAAGGCGTGAGGTTGATTTCCGGGGCAACAGTAGGGGTTGACGCGGACGCTGGCACAATCCGCGGCGATCTTGCAATGTCAAATCAAAATCTCGTCCACGCCTCGGATTCTGCTGAAACCGCCGAAGAAGAGATTAAGAGATTTTTCGCGCTAGAAGAATTGTTTGACTACAAGAAACTTGACGATTGCATGGTGTATGAGGAAATACCTTTTTAACCATGAAACAGATGTCCGGCGCTAAAATATTATTAGAGTGTCTGATAAAAGAGGGAGCGGATGTCGTCTTCGGATACCCTGGCGGCGCAGTGCTTCCTTTATACGACGAACTCTATCGTTATAAAAATAAAATTCGCCATGTTCTCGTGCGCCATGAGCAGGGAGGAGCGCATGCGGCGGACGGCTATGCCCGCGTGAGAGGCAAAGCCGGAGTTTGCATCGGAACTTCCGGGCCAGGCGCGACAAATCTTGTTACAGGAATCGCGGCCGCGATGATGGATTCTATTCCGATGATTGTTATCACGGGAAACGTTTCATCGTACTTGCTCGGAAGCGACGCGTTTCAGGAGACTGACATCACAGGCATCACACAGCCTATCGTAAAACACAGTTATCTTGTTACTGATCCCGCGCAACTTACGCGCGTTGTGAAAGAGGCATTTTATATCGCGCAAACCGGGCGGCCAGGGCCCGTTCATATAGACATCACAAAAGACGCTCAAATTAAGAAGACGTCTTTTTTATATCCAAAAAAAGTGTCTATTCCAGGGTATCGTATAGAGCCTGTAATCGCAACGGCGGCGGACGTTCAGCGGGCAATTAAGTTAATTCAAGAAGCGAAGCGACCAGTTATAATAGCCGGACACGGGGTAATTTTAGGGCGAGCGCATGAAGAGTTGCTGGAATTGGCGCGGATGACTGATATACCGGTTGTTAATACGCTTCTCGGGCTTGGAAGTTTTCCGCAACAGAATAGTCATTGGCTCGGGATGCTTGGAATGCACGGAACAGCAGAGGCGAACTACGCGGTTGCCGAAGCTGATTTGGTGCTCGGCATCGGCACGCGTTTTGATGATCGCATCACAGGAGATTTGAAAGAATTTCAGAAACGGAAGTTTATACATTTTGAGATTGATCCTGCGGAGTTTGATAAAAATGTGAAAGCTAATGTGATTTTGGGCGGAGACGTAAAACGCACGCTTGATATGATAAACGCAAAACTACAACTAAAAACTAAAAACTTCTCGGAATGGTGGAAAAAGATTGAAGGTTGGAGGAGTACATATCAGTTTAGAGAAATTGACGCCGAGGATTTGAAAAGAGAAAAATCAAAATTAAGCCGCAAGCCTCATAGCGACACAGGGAGAGCGGAGTTAAGCGGACGAACTCTTACAACACCTGAAGTTATCAGTTTAATCTCATATTGCACAAAAGGCATGGGCGTTGTTACGACAGGAGTCGGCCAGCACCAGATGTTTGCGGCGCAGTATTACAGAGTGAATCAGATAAACGGCTGGGTTACTTCCGGCGGCGCGGGCGCGATGGGGTATGATTTACCTTCTGCGATCGGCGCGCGTTTGGCGGCGCCAGAGGATGTTGAAGTATGGGCGATAGTTGGCGACGGGGGATTTCAGATGACGATTCAGGAACTAGGCACAGCGCGGCAGGAAAATCTTGACATTAAAATCGCGGTTATTAACGATGGGTATTTGGGAATGGTCAAGCAATGGCAGGATTTGTTTTATGAAAAACGGTTGTCGGAGGTTGAGTTAGTAAATCCCGATTTTGTGAAATTAGCTTCTGCTTATGGCATTCCGGCGCGGCGCATTGAGACGTGGCGCGAAGCGGTTGCGGGAGTTTTGTGGGCGCAAAAAACGAAAGGTCCGGTGCTTCTTGACTTTTGCGTTAATCCGAATCAGCACGTGTACCCGATGGTCGCCTCCGGCATGGCGCTCGGGAGCCAAGTTTTGGATCAGAAAACGATATGACAGCAAGTCTCACCATCTAC
>MHJU01000027.1:16905-28895 GCA_001818155.1 Candidatus Jacksonbacteria bacterium RIFCSPLOWO2_02_FULL_44_20
TGATCGCGAGAATTGCGAATTTGCTCCGCAAGCGCAACATCAGCATTGAAGCGATTCACGCTGACACGAAGAAAATGGTTGCGCGGGTTTACGGCGCGAAGGCGTCGGTTATTGAAATTATCGCCGAATTTAAGGACGAACACCAATGCGAGAACGTGGCGCGTCAGATAGAGCGGTTGATCAACGTGCTGAAGGTTAATTCAAAAATCAAATTTTAAATTTATGGTCAAATCAAAAACCACAGTCAATAAAACCAAAATGTATTACGACAAAGACGCAAACGCGCGTTACTTGAAAGACAAGACCGTCGCGATTATCGGGTGCGGTTCGCAAGGGCATGCGCACGCGCTTAATCTTCAAGAGAGCGGGGTGAAGGTTGTTGTTGGGTTGCGACGTGGTTCAAAGACATGGGAGAAGGCAGAGTCGGTGGGATTAAAAGTGGCGGAAACTAAAGACGCGGCAAAAATGGGAGATATTATAATGATGCTCGTGCCGGACACAGCGGCTCCGGAGATTTATAAGAAGGATATTTTACCTGTAGCTCGCAATGACAAGCAAACAGTCAAATCCCTTGTATTCGCGCACGGCTTCAACATTCACTATAAACAGATTGTTCCGCCAAAAACGATTGATGTCTGGATGGTTGCGCCAAAGGGGCCCGGTCATTTGGTGCGGTCGGTGTACCGTCAGGGGTTTGGAGTTCCGGCGTTATTCGCGATTCATCAAAATGTTTCAGGCAAGGCTAAGCAACTCGCGCTTGCTTACGGAAGAGCGATCGGCGCGACTCGCGCGGGAATGCTTGAGACGACGTTCAAAGAAGAAACCGAGACAGATTTATTCGGCGAACAAGCGGTTTTGTGCGGAGGCGTGTCAAAGCTCGTGCAAACCGCGTTTGAGGTTTTGACGTCTGCGGGGTATCAGAGCGAATTAGCGTATTTTGAATGTATGCACGAGTTGAAACTAATTGTTGACTTGATGTATCAGGGTGGATTAAATGCGATGCGCTACTCGGTGTCGGACACCGCGGAGTGGGGCGACTATGTTTCCGGGCCGCGTGTGATTACAAAAGAAACTCGGAAAGCCATGAAAGCGATTTTGCGCGACATTCAGTCCGGAAAATTTGCGCGCGAGTGGATTCAAGAGGCGCGCGGCGGTTTCAAAAAATTTAAAAAAATCCGCGCGCGTGAATCACAGCACAAAATAGAAAAGGTCGGCGCGCCGTTACGGGAGATGATGCGGAGATCGCGCGTTCTTGCATCAACGGAGAAAAATCAATTTTTACCAACACTATTATAATGACCACAAACGAAAGAGAAAATTATCCTACAACAAGGAAGCTCATTGATACGCTTAACCAAGGACAAAAAGAGTTTTTAGCTTCTCGATGTAACTTAAACATGCGGACTGGTATTGATGAGGACTACGCGAATGTATTTAACTGGATTCCAGATTTAATGACAAACCACAAGGATGATCCCGACACGTTGCGTTATATGTTTTTGATATATATGCAATCGTTGGAGTTTTTGCCGTACGAAGCGCGTGTACAAAAGAAGATTGGGGTAATACGAGAAGAGTATAACGCTGTATTGGGGACCAATTTTCCTGCTTTGGAAACATTTATTCCGCCGGAAACAAAAATAGCTCTACAGCAGTTGCTCTGTGAGATGAAAAATATACTGGGCGTAGAATCAGTTAAAGCGCGGGCGGACATGATAGATAGGTACACGCATGAGGAATTACTGGGACTTTTACATCGTCTTATGCCTATTTATGAAAAAGCAAAACAGTTGATATATGGCACATAGAGAAATCATCACAACCCAAAACGCCCCCTCGGCAATCGGCCCGTATTCGCAAGCAGTAAAAGCAAACGGTTTTGTTTTTTGCTCCGGACAAATTCCGCTTTCAAAAGACGGCGCGCTTGCGGAGGACAATATCAAAGCCCAGACGCGGCAGGTTTTGAATAATCTTAAGGCGGTTTTGGAGGCGGCCGGTTCATCGCTTTCACAGGTTGTGAAAACGACAGTGTATCTTTCAAACATTCAGAATTTTATAGAGTTTAACGAAGCGTACTCGGAATTTTTCAAAGACAATCCGCCAGCGCGCGCGACTGTTGAATCCCCGCACTTGCCAAAAGGGGCGATGGTTGAGATAGATTGTATAGCAACGGTATAATTTGACATTGCATCATGGACTTTTATCATCTTCAGTCCTTTACAACCAAAAAGCGCGTTGATGAAAAAGCGTCGTATACGCAAGACGAGAATGGAAATCCATTGGACGTCGTTTATGATTACAATTACATCAAAGCGCGGCTGAATTTTTACGATCTTCGCCATACTCCGATTTCGCACTTAAAATACATGGATTTTTTTCCGATTCGCGATCGCTCCAAAATCATCACAAAAGGCGAGGGCGCGACTCCTCTATACCGTTTGGAGGCGCTAGGAAAAGAATTGGGGCTTTCGCGCTTGTACATCAAAAACGAGGGCATGAATCCGACCGGCGTTTTTAAGGATCGCGGCACCTGCGTTGAGATTACAAAAGCCCGCGAGATTGGAGCAAAGGCCGTGTGCGTTGCCTCAACCGGCAACATGGCCGCCTCGGTTTCCGCTTATGCGGCGCAAGCCGGGCTTCCTTGTTACGTTCTTGTTCCCGAAGGGACGCCGGTCGGAAAACTCGCGCAGACGCTTGTCTATGGCGCGCGCGTTTTACAAATTCGCGGGCACTATGATGATTGCGTGCGCCTTGCCCGCGAGATGGCGGAAAAATACGGCTATCACCTTTGCGGAGATTACGCCTTTAGGCGAGAAGGGCAGAAGTCGGCCGCTTACGAGATTATTGAACAATTAGGCTGGCAAAGTCCGGACGTTCTCATCTGCCCGGTCGGATTCGGCACTAATCTTGCCGGGATTTACAAAGGATTCGTTGAGTTTCAAAAACTGGGGTTTATTGATCGTCTGCCGGTTATTGTAGGCGTTCAGGCGTCCGGATGTTCGCCGATTGCGGACGCGTATCAGCGCGGGAAACGCGTGTGCGTTCCGATTGAACGGCCAGACACGATTGCAGGCGCGGTTGCAGTCGGGAATCCCGGCGATGCGCCGTTTCTTTTTGAGGCGTTTTCAAAAACTCGCGGGTTCGCTCTGAAATGCGATGACGATGAAATTTTAGAGGCCCAGGCAATACTTGGCAGAAAAGAGTCTATTTTTGTTGAACCGTCGTCCGCGCTCCCTCTTGCAGGGGTTTTTCAAATGATGAAGGATAAAGAAAAGCGGCGGTTTTTAATTTCTAAAAGCGGTTCAGATTCTCCTAAAATTGTGCTAATCGCAACCGGAAATGGGCTCAAAGATCCGCGCGCCGTGTTGAAAAAATACGCGACTCCTCCGTCGGCGGACCCGAATATGAGCGAGATTGATCGCTTTTTGCGATTCAAGCTGTATAAACTCGGCACAAGTCCAAAAATTAGGGAACGCGAACGCATTGTTGTTGAAACAGGAGATGATATGAATTTGAAACGAGCCGATGAGCTTATCCGCCGCGAATTCGGGCTCACGCTCCCGAGGACGTATCTTGAAGATGTCCGGAAGCTCGCCCAAATTTTCAAACAAAAAGGCAAGCCAATTTCGCGCATTGATTTTCAGCGCATCATAGAGGATACTCTGAAAGAACGCGCAAAACGAAAGGTGCTGGAGTTTAAGGATTTCAAAGTTGAGACATCGCTTAACGCCCGTCCCAGCGCGCGGGTTTCTGTGCGGCAAGGTCTCCGGACGTATGAAGGATGCTCTGAAGGCGTAGGTCCTTTTGATGCCATAATAAACGCGTTCAAAAAAGCGATACCGTCCATGCATTCTCCTAGTTTTGAACTTACAGATTATATTGTTGAAATTGATTCGGCAAAAACCGACGCCACTGTGAAAGCGACAATTACAATGCGGGATGAGCTCGGCAATAAAGTGATCGGCACAGGAACATCGCCGGACATTATCGTCGCATCTGTCCTGGCATATGAAGAAGGATACAATCTTTTACTGAACAGCCATGAGAATTCGTAAGTTGGCAATCGTTTTTATTATATTAGGAGGAGCTGTCTTTAACGCTCCATTTTTTGTTTCTGCCGCGAAAAATACAGTCGTTCCTGACGCCGGCGAAGACAAAACTGTATTTCTTGGCGAGAGAGTGGAATTCAGCGCGATAAAAAGCGTTTTTCCGAGTGAGTTAACAGAGGCAGAGGTTGAATATTGGTGGAATTTTGGCGACCGTTCTCCGGCGCAAAAAGGAATAACTGTTTCGCGCGCATATGCGAAGGAAGGCGATTACACCGCAGAGGTTATAATCAAAACTCCGATTGGAGATTTTGTTGACAGTGTAATCATAACAGTTACCGCGAAAACTCTTTTTATGATCGTAGGACGGGATGAGGACGCGATTCATTTTACGAATCTTATAAATCAAGCGGAGAGGCTTGATTTTTTGATAACCACAGTTGTTGTTGACGATCGGAACAGCGATATTACTTTTGAGGATCGGATACTGGGCGATATTCTTGATCATAAATCGGAACTCGCCCGCGCGCGGCTGATTATCGGATGGACCAAAGGCAGTACCGAGATGAACTCGCTCCTGCGGCTTGAAGCAGGATTATTAAGCAATGCCTCTATTGTAATCGCAAGCGATTCGCCTGGCCTTACAACAAGAAGAGGAGAGCGGTTATACGATATTGTAAAGCCTAAAAATGTTGCCGCGGTTCTGCCGTCTCTTCTGAAAACCGCGCTTCAAGGAGAGGCAAGTGGCGATGTTATAAGCGCAATTCAGAAAGAGGGGAGCGGTTTCACTCTTATTGGAGTTCATTCCCGCCGCAATGGAAACAAAGTTACTTTTTACAATTTTTTCTCGCATTTTATCAATGCTCTTGTCAAGAGAGGCGTTTCTGTAAACACAATTCTTCTCATTTTAATGCTCCCGATTGTTGCAACAATAGTTTCGTTTTTCCGTCACGTCGTCGGAATCAAATCGCTTGGCGTATATATTCCGAGCATCTTAACGATCACGTTTGTTGCCATTGGGATTTATGCCGGGCTTTTTATTATTCTTCTTATCGTCGCAATAGGAACTTTAATGCGCATCGCTTTGCGGCGTCTGCGGCTTCAGTATCTTCCGCGCATGGCGGTTACAATCACTGTTGTTTCGTGCGCAATTTTAGCGCTCTTTTATTTTTCCGTTGATATTCCGAATTTCTCGCTTGTTTCCATTTCAGCGTTTCCAATGCTCATTCTCATAATGCTTGTGGAAGAATTCGTGAAAGTGCAGATTGAAGAAGGCGCGCGCGGAGCGTTTGTTCTTACCTTGGAGACGATTCTTCTTTCAATGGTCAGTTATTTTATCGTGAACGGAACATTTTTCCGCTCGTTTCTCATTTCCTATCCTGAAATTATTTTTCTCTCATTTTTGGTCAACATTTTTCTTGGAAAGTGGACAGGTTTGCGGCTTTGGGAATATTACCGTTTTCGCGAGGTGATTGCGGCTATGCATTTGAAAGAACGTAAATCATCATGAACATCTTTACGTATGCGAAGCATGGGCGGCAGATTCTCGGGATGAATTCCCGCAATTTGGAATTTATCGCTCCGTTAAACAAAAGGGCCGGAAAACGCGTCGCTGACAATAAACTTATCGCAAAACGCGTGCTTGAAGAATCCGGAATTCCGACGCCTAAAACTTATCACGTAATCACATCGCTTCGGGAGGCGCGTTCTCTCAATCCGGACGAGTTTCCTAAAAGTTTTGTGTTAAAACCTAATCGCGGATTTGGCGGAAGCGGCATTCTCGTCGCCTACACCAGGCGCGCAAACGGCGCGTGGCTTGACAACGATCTGCGCGAGATATTTTGGGAAGATATACAAACGCACTCGCAGGATATTCTTGATGGGCGATTCGGCGCTGTTGACGTTCCGGATATCGCGTTTTTTGAAGAACGATTGTCGGCAGATCGCATCTTCAAACCGTTTGCTTATAGAGGAGTGCCGGACATTCGCGTCATTGTGTATAACCGCGTGCCGATTATGGCAATGTTGCGGCTACCGACTCCGGAGTCCCACGGCAGAGCAAATCTGCATTTGGGCGGCATCGGCGTTGGAATTGAGATTGAAACAGGAATGACAACGTGCGCGATTCAGTACGGCAAGGTTATTTCAAGCGCATTTTTTTCAAACATTACGATTCCGATATGGGACGAGCTCCTCGCTATCGCAATCCGGGCGCAAGAAGCGACGAGTCTTGGATTCGCTGGCATTGATATTGTTCTTTCCCGACAGCGCGGGCCAGTGGTTCTGGAGGTTAACGCGCGCCCCGGGCTTTCCATTCAATGCGCAAATCTTACAGGATTGAAAGAACGTCTCATGCGCGTTGCCGGGCTTCCTGTTGATTCTCATGAACGAGGCATTCACTTGTCAAAAAGTCTGTTTGGCGGACAAAGAGAGACGAAGGTCAAAGGAACGATTAACGGCATGAGTATTGTCAAAGTAACAGAGACCGTGTACTTAAAACATAAAGATGATACGCAAAAAGTTGTGCCTGTGAAAGCTAAAATTGATTCTGGCGCGCGATCATCTTCCATTGATTACGATCTCGCGTCTTCTGTCGGATATGGGGATGTTGTCCGCTATATCAAACAATTTAATTTAGACGCGCCAATGACGGAGAAAGAGGCCAGAGAGCTTGCTCACCGCATCAAACAAGATATTCAGTTTCATCCGGAGATCAAAGAGATCAAAGTTGTGCTCTCTGCAACAGGAGTGACTCTTCGGGTTACAGTGCCGCTTCTCTTTGAATTAAAAGGAAAACGCATTGAGACAGATGTTAATTTGATCAGCCGGGAACATTTAACATATGACATGATTATCGGTCGGCGTGATCTTGGCGGATTTCTCATTAAACCGCGCGAGAAACAATAACCGCAATTGTTTTACAAGAATAGCGCGGTTTGGTATGATTGACGCAATAATTCTATGCTTTTTTTAAGCCAGCTTCTTGGAGCAAAAGTTACAGACAGCGCGGGCAAAGGACATGGAACCATCCGTGACATTATCGCTACGCATTCAAGTAGTTACCCGGAAATTTCAGCGCTTGTCATTAAAAATAGTTCTGTAACGAGCGCTATTCCGATATCCTTTATTGAGGATATTGTCGGGCGCGAAGTGCACCTTAATACGACAGATAATAAACTCATTCCATACAACAATCAGAAGTCTGATATTCATCTTCGGAGAGATGTTTTAGACAAGCAGATAGTTGATGTAAAAGGGATTCGCGTTGTCCGGGTTAACGACCTTCATATACGCAAAGTCGGCGCGGCGTATAGAATTATCGGCTTTGATGTAAGTATGAAGGGGCTTTTGCGGCGGCTCGGCATCGGAGTGCATGACGGCGCGAGTCGTTTTAAGGGGCGCTACATTGAATGGAAAGACATTCATCTTGTAAACACGAGCGTTCCGTATATTCAACTCGTGAAGCCGTCAGCGGAACTCGTAACGCTTCATCCGTCAGACATCGCAAATATCGTTGAGGATTTAAACCTCCATCAGGCGGTTGGGTTTGTGGGGCAACTTGATAAAGACATCGCCGCGAAAGTTGTTGAAGAACTCAATCCGGAAGCCCAGAAGAAGATTTTTCCCCGTCTTAAAATTGAAGATCAGATTACAGTTCTTGCGCGAATGTCCTCAAATGAGATCGCCGACATTTTACGCACTGTTTCGCGCGAGAAGGCCCGCGAACTTTTAGCGAAATTTCCGGAAGAAGATGCTCTGCGCGTGAAGATGCTTCTGCGCTATGATGAGGAGAGCGCCGGCGGCATCATGCATCTTGAATTTTTGAGCGTTCCGGAAACATACACCGCTCTACAAGTCAAAGAATTCGTAAAGCAAGAGAGCGTGCGTTTCGGTTCTCTGTTTTATATTTATGTTACTGACGGCGCATCTGGAACGAGTAGAGTTCCGACTCAAGGATCGCTTAAAGGCGTGATATCGCTTCGCGCGCTTCTTACGGCGGACGACTCAAAAACAGCGCGGGAGGTTATGAAGTCCCGCGTGCGCACAGCAAAAACAGGGGACGATTACATGGACGTTGCAAAATTCATGACAAAATATAATCTTTTTTGCGTTGCTGTGTCTGATAATAAAGGAAGGATTTTGGGCGTTATCAACGTTGACGACATTATGCGTCTGCTTGTGCCCCAGGCCTAATAGACTGTCTAAAAATTCGTTTTTTGTCATTGCGAGCGAAGCGAAGCAATCTATTTATTGCTTGAACAAGAGATTGCTTCGTCGCCCTGCTCCTCGCAATGACAATTCTGGGATAGTCTGGCGTAATTTTTATGTCTTTCAAAAAACGATTGTTACTATTTTTTGCCGTCATCGGGCCCGGCATTATCGCGGCAAGCGCGGATAACGACGCTGGAGGCATCAGCACATATTCGTTTGTCGGATCTAATTTCGGCTATAGTTTGTTGTGGGTTCTTTTTTTAACAACCTTCAGCCTGGCAATTACTCAAGAGATGGGCGCGCGGGCTGGGCTTGTAACAGGCAAAGGGCTCGCGGCTCTTATTAGAGAACATTTCGGGTTAAAGCTCACAGTTTTTGCGATGTCGGTGATGCTCATTGCAAATATAGGGACGATTTCAGCCGAGATCGCCGGCATAGCCGCAGGTTTAGAACTTCTTGGAGTATACAAATATGTTAGCGTGCCGCTTGGAATTTTAGTTATTTGGTTTGTGCTGTATAAAGGATCATTCCGCAAAGCAGAGCGTCTGTTTTTAATCTTTGCGCTTTTTTATATTGTCTACATTATAAGCGGTTTTTTGGTTGGCGCGGATATTCGCGAAGTTCTGCGCGCGTCGGTCGTTCCGACTTTGCGTGGCGATGCTCCATACCTTATTGCGTTGATCGCGACTGTAGGCACAACAATAACGCCTTGGGGCCAGTTTTTTATTCAATCGTACGTGGTTGACAAAGGGCTCACTGTGAGAGAGTATGTTTACGAGAAAATTGAAGTCTACGCCGGCGCCGTGCTCACAAATATCATCAGTTTTTTTATCATCATCACCACAGCAGAAACTCTCTTCAAGCACGGAATTCATATTGAAACGGCCTCGGAAGCCGCGCTTGCCTTAAAGCCGTTAATCGGCGATTTTGCCCAGGAACTTTTCGCATTCGGCCTGCTTGCCGCATCTATGCTTGGCGCCTTTATTCTTCCGGTTGCGACTTCATACGCGCTTTGCGAAGCGTTCGGTTTTGAAGGCGGATTTGACCGTTCATGGAAAGAAGCGCGTACATTCTACAGTATTATTTTAATTGTCTTAATTATCGGAGCGCTTCCGGTTTTAATTCCGCGAGTATCGCTTATTAAAATTATGCTCGGCTCGCAGGTGTTAAACGGAATTCTACTGCCCATTATTCTTATTTATTTAATGCGAATCATGAACAATAAACGAATCATGGGCAAGTACGTAAATTCGCGCGTTACAAATATCATCGGCGGCGCTACGATCGCAGGGCTTGTCGCGACGTCTGTCGCGATTGTGTTCACATCGTTTGTGTAATATGTCAAATACTTTTGGGCAACTTTTTCGTATCACAACATGGGGAGAATCGCATGGAGTAGCGATCGGAGTTGTTATTGATGGGTGTCCCGCCGGTTTAGAGCTCTCGGAGGATGATATTCAGAGAGAATTAGATCGTCGGCGTCCGGGACAGAGTAAAATTGCATCTCCCCGCAAAGAGCGAGACCGCGCTGAAATTTTGAGCGGCGTTTTTGAAGGAGTAACATTAGGCACTCCTATTTCTATAATAGTCCGAAACGAAGACGCGCGACCGGTGCACTATGAAGAGTTGAAAGACGTGTATAGGCCCGGGCACGCGGACTATACGTGGGAAGCAAAGTACGGTGCGCGCGACTGGCGCGGAGGAGGACGCGCTTCTGCTCGGGAAACAGTTGGGCGAGTTGCGGCCGGAGCGATTGCGAGGAAAATTTTGGAGCGTGTTGGAGTGGAAATTGTTGGATTTGTAAAGCAGGTGGAAAACAGTTTAATTTCAGCCAATATAGTTAAAACCCTAGAAAATGCCATAGCTTTGCGAAAAGAAGTTGAAAGCAGTATTGTTAGATGCCCGGATAAAAAAGTTTCAGACCAAATTATTAAGTTAATTGAAAGAGCGCGCAAAGACGGAGATTCGGTGGGAGGGATTGTTGAAGTAGTTGCGGTTGGCGTGCCGGCTGGGTTAGGCGAGCCTGTGTTTGATAAACTCTCCGCGGATTTGATGAAGGCGCTCGGATCAATTCCGGCGGTTAAAGGTGTTGAAATCGGGAGCGGATTTGCATGCGCCGCGATGCGCGGGAGCGAGCACAATGACACCTTTCAAAAATTTTCCCCTCCTTACGAAGGAGGGGTTAGGGGAGGTTTGGTTACAGAAACCAACAATGCCGGCGGTATTTTGGGGGGTATTTCAAACGGCATGCCGATTGTTGCGCGTATCGCAATAAAGCCGCCGTCCAGCATCAGCCGCGAGCAGAGATCAGTTGACA
The DNA here is from genome assembly GCA_001818155.1 of Candidatus Jacksonbacteria bacterium RIFCSPLOWO2_02_FULL_44_20. GTDB lineage: Bacteria > Patescibacteriota > Patescibacteriia > UBA9629 > UBA9629 > UBA9645. The sequence continues at coordinate 27,481 of MHJU01000027.1, forward strand.
AAAGCGGTAATCCGCGCACCATTCGTGTCGGCGGCCGCCACGATCCCTGCGTCGTCCCCCGCGCGGTTCCGATCGCGGAAGCCATGATGGCGCTGACGCTGGCGGACCATTGGTTGCGCGCGCGAGTAAGTAAAGTGGATTGACAAACAATATCAAAACAGTATAATCATAAAACTATGGCTACAACAACATTACAAATTCCAATAACAAAACGCGTGCGCGATAACGCAACAAAAGCCGCTCGCGAGCAGGGTTTCTCATCTCTCCAAGAAGTCGTGCGTGTATTTTTAAGCAAATTTGCGGATCGGTGCATTGATATTTCTTTTACTCCGCCAGCTGTTCAATTATCAGAAAAAAATGATAAGCGCTATGCTAAAATGGTTGAGGATTATAAAACTGGAAAGTTACCGGTGAAATCATTTACTAATGTAGATGAATTGATGAAAGAGTTAAACTCATGAAGATAGATTTTGACAGGACATTCAACAAGGCCTATAAAAAACGTATTTTTCAAAATGCAAAACTTGTTGCGAACACAAGAAACAAAATTGCGTTATTTAAAGAAAATCGTTACCACCCTTTGCTTAATGACCATGCGCTTGAAGGTAAATTAAGTCATCTTCGCGCTTTTTCTGTTACTGGAGATTTTCGCATTGTATATTATCCTGTCAGTGAAGATCATGTATTGTTTTTAGATATCGGCACGCACAATCAGGTGTATTGAGTTATAATCAACCGTAATAAAATCGCACGATTGCCTTTTGTTTCTGAATAACAAGGGTGGTTTACGCGATGAACTTTTATGAAAAATAAAGTGATTAAGCCGTTTCTTTTTGGTTTGCTTTTGTTTATACCGCCTATAATTTTATACTTCTTTATAAAATGGGATCCATTGATCTATAAAGAAGATGAAGTAATTCCTTTATCTATATATTTACTTACAATAATTTATTGGGTAGTATTTTTTCAGATTTATAAATTCAGAGAGCGTTCTAAAGAAAGAACTTGGCAACTTGCCCAATTTTTGAGTGAAAAATGGACAGTTGAAAAAAGAGAGCAGGAAAGGCTTAAACTTACATCAAATTTTCTTTTTATGCACGAGTTAAAAGATGAATACCCAGAACTTTTTGAGGACGCATTTTTAAAGTTACCTTAAGAGAGTGTTGAAAAAGTATACTTTATAGTCTCCTCCCTTTACGAAGGGAAGACTGGGAGGGGTTTAAATATGTATAAAATTTCGCACGCGCTTTTTAGGACAAAGCCGTCAGATTAACTTGATAATTCCCTGCGGTTTTGCCGCAGAAATTTTGAATTGGCGATTTGACACAAACTCCTACAACGCTACAATTGTATCACTATGAAACAAGATTATATTACAACCAATATCCGTTTGCCAAAAGCATGGCATAAGGAGC